>JBFGEG010000072.1:0-18753 GCA_041580235.1 Phycisphaerales bacterium | reverse complement strand
GCGTCGAAGTGAAGCGGCTCCTTGTGAAGAACCGGCAGCTCGCCGACGCTGCGGTGCTCCCACACCGCCACGTGCGCGAAGCCCTCGTCATCGCGGAGCGCCTCGCCGTCATCGGTCTGGTGCTCCTCGCGGAAGTGGCAGCCGCAGGACTCGTCGCGGGTGAGGGCGTCGACGCACATCAGCTCCGCGAACTGCAGGAAGTCGGCCACCCGTCCCGCGTGCTCCAGGGCCTGGTTGAGCTCCGCGCCGCCGCCCGTGACCGCGGCGTCGGTCCAGAACGACTCGCGAATGCCGGGGATGATCTGCAGAGCCTTCTCGAGCCCGGCCTTGTTTCGAGACATGCCGCAGTGATCGGTCATGACCTGGCCCAGCTCGCGGTGGAAGGACTCCACGGTACGCGAACCGTTGATCGACAGGAGCCGGCCCACCTCGTCACGCTGCGCCCGCTGGGCCTCCTTGAAGGCAGGATGGTCGGTGGTGACCTCGGCACGCGGATGACGGCTGAGATAGTCGCCGATGGTCACGGGCAGGATGAAGTACCCGTCGGCGAGGCACTGCATCAGCGAGCTCGCTCCAAGCCGGTTGGCGCCGTGGTCGGAAAAGTTCGCCTCGCCGATGGCGAAGAGCCCCGACAGCGTCGTCATGAGGTTGTAGTCGACCCACAGCCCGCCCATGGTGTAGTGAGGGGCGGGGTAGATACGCATCGGCGTCGCCGTGGCATCGTCGCCGGTGATGCGCTCGTACATCTCGAAGAGGTTGTCGTAGCGGGCCACGATCACGTCGAGGCCGCGGTCCCGGATGGCGTCTCGGAAGTCCAGGTAGACGCCGTACCCCGTGGGGCCGATGCCGAGCCCCTGGTCACACACCTCCTTGGCGTTTCGCGACGCGACGTCGCGGGGCACGAGATTGCCGAAACGCGGGTATCGCTCCTCCAGGAAGTAGAACCGCTGCTCGTCGGGGATCTCGGTGGGGGGCCGCGTGTCACCGGCGGTCCGCGGGACCCAGATACGGCCGTCGTTACGCAGCGACTCGCTCATGAGCGTGAGCTTGGCCTGCCGCTCGCCGGCGGCGGGGATGCAGGTGGGGTGGATCTGGCAGAAGCACGGGTTGGCGAAGCCCGCGCCTTTCTTGTAGGCCCGCCAGGTCGCGGTGACGTTGCACCCCTTGGCATTGGTCGAGAGGTAGAACACGTTGGAGTAGCCG
Organism: Phycisphaerales bacterium; assembly: GCA_041580235.1. Classification (GTDB taxonomy): domain Bacteria; phylum Planctomycetota; class Phycisphaerae; order Phycisphaerales; family SM1A02; genus JADFOJ01. The sequence continues at coordinate 17,550 of JBFGEG010000072.1, read as the reverse complement.
CCGGTCGCCAGCACCACCGCGTCGGCCGCGAACGAGCCGATCTCGCCCGTCACCAGGTCGCGCACGACGATCCCCCGCGCGCGGCCGTCGACCACGACGATGTCCAGCAGCTCCGTGCGGGTGTGCATGCGGACCGGACCCTGGTGGATCTGCTGGGCCAGGGCGGAGTTGGCGCCGAGAAGCAGCTGCTGGCCGGTCTCGCCGCGGCAGTAAAAGGTGCGCTCGACGAGCACGCCGCCGAACGAGCGGTTGGCGAGCAGGCCGCCGTACTCTCGGGCGAAGGGCACGCCCTGGGCGACGGCCTGGTCGATGATCCGCGTGCTCAGCTCGGCGAGTCGCCAGACGTTCGCCTCGCGCGAGCGATAGTCGCCGCCCTTCTGCGTGTCATAGAACAGCCGAAAGACCGAATCGCCTTCGTTGCGGTAGTCCTTGGCGGCGTTGATGCCTCCCTGGGCGGCGATGCTGTGCGCGCGGCGTGGGCTGTCCTGGAAGCAGAAGCACTCGACGTTGTAGCCCATCGCGCCCATCGACGCGGCGGCCGAGGCACCGGCGAGACCCGTGCCGACGACGATGACCGTGTAGCGGGGTCGGCTGCGGGGGCCGATGAGACGCAGATGGTCGAGGTGGGTCGCCCACTTGTCCTCGACCCGTCCGGGGGGAATGTGTGCCTCCAGCTTCACCGTGTCACGGACCTCCAGCCGGCGGCTTTGGCATCGCGCCGAGAACGAAGAGCACCGGGACCACGCAGAACCCCAGGAACACGATCAGCGCTGCGGAGGCGGCGAAGATCCGCAGCCCCCGGTTCCGGTCGGGGTTGTCGTAGCCAAGCGTCTGAAACAGGCTCCACCCGCCGTGAAAGAGATGAAAGCCCAGCAGGCCCATGGCGAGAACGTACAAGACGACGACGTACCACACGGCAAAGTTCTCGTAAAGGTTGGCGTAGACCTTCTCCGGCACGATCGGCCGGATCTGGATGGTCCCCGTGGTGAACTGCAGCAGGTGAATCACGACGAACAACAGCAGCAGCAGGCCGCTGATAAGCATGGACCGCGCCGCGACGGTGCTCTCCACGCAGACGTGCCGCCGGTAGCGGACAGGGCGGGCCGCACGGTTCCGCCGGGCCAGCTGCAGGGTCGTGAGCACGTGCACCACAAGGGCCGCGAGCAGGATGACACGCACGGCCCACAGCGCGAAGCCGTGCGGCAGGACGGGCTCGCCCATGGTCCGGAGGAAGTGGGCGTAGGTGTCGACGTGGGGGACGCCCCCGGCGTCGTTGCCCGTCAGTGCCTTGAGGTTGCCGATCATGTGCAGGATGACGAAGCCGAACAGCACGATCCCCGTGACGGCCACGATGGCCTTCTTGCCGAGCGTGCTTCGATACAGCCGGATGATGCGACTCATGCTCGACCTGTGTCCGTGGCCCCGCGTTCCTGCCTGGGGTACGTAGCCTAGCCATCGGCGTGTGAAAATCAACGCGACCGCGGGTGAACCGGTTACAATCAGTATGGTGTTCGAGCTGGAGCGCATCTCGAAAGAAGCGATCCCCGCCGCTCTCGCAAAGGCGGAGCGGTACCGATTGCTCAACGAGCCGCTGCAGGCCGAGAGCATCTGTCTCGATGTTCTTGAAGTGGATCACGAGAACCAGATCGCGCTGGTGACGCTCATCCTGGCGCTTTCCGACCAGTTCGCCAGCGGCAACCCGGCCAACCTGAACCGGACCCGTGATCTTCTGCCGCGGCTCACCGACGAATACGAACGCGCCTATTACGCGGGCATCATCGCCGAGCGACGGGCCACCGCGCTGGTCGAGCAGGGGGGCGGGCGGCGCGGCTACGTCGCCTACGACCTGTTCCGCGAGGCGATGGGTTACTACGAGAAGGCACGCGACCTCGCCAGGCCCGGCGTGGACGACCCGATCCTCCGCTGGAACACGTGCGTCAGGCTCATCAAGCGTCACCCCCACGTGAAACCGGCGCCCGAAGACCCCTCCGAGCTGATGCTGGAATAGCCGGCAACGGACAGGGTGGGATTCGAACCCACGATACCCCGAAGGGTATACCGGTTTTCGAGACCGGCGCATTCAGCCGCTCTGCCACCTGTCCTGCGGGGCATCGTATCATCAAGGCAGGCGGTGGGGACGCGTTGCTAATCGTCCACGAGTGCGGCCTGGATCTCGAAGTCGCGGCCGGCGTCGTCGTGATCGACGAGGGCTCGCCAGACGACGTTGGTCTTGAAAACGATGGGCCGTCCGTGCCGAAGACGCAGCGCTTCCCGCATGCCCATGCGGGCGAGCATCTTCTCGTCCAGGCTGCTTCCGAAGACGACGAACCGGCGGGCGGGAACAAACGACTCGAGCCGGTCGATCGCGTCGCGGTACCGTTCGTTGGTCGTGCGAACGATCTCGATGCTCACCCCGGCCTCCTCCGGCTCGACCGGCAGCCCCAGCACGGTCAGGACGGCGCGGGGATGCTCCTGCTCAACGGTGTCGAGCAGGACGTTGATGAACGCCGCCACGGCGGACTCGTAGCGCTGGGCGGCGTTCCCGCCGAGCTGAGACTCCAGCGAACCGCGTTGCGAGCCGTCCATCGCTTCGAAGCACAAGGGCAGGTCCTGGAAGTGGATCGCCACCACCTGCCGCGGATGGGCCGCGACTGCGGGCAGGATCTCACCGGCAGCGCGCCGGGCCAGGCTGCGTCGCGCGCTGGGGGAGGCGGTGCTGATCTCCCGGGCCGAGCCGGCGGCGACGTGCACGACGACCGGCTCGTTGGCCGTCTTGATCTGAACCGGCATGCTCGCGGTCATCGCGTTCCCGCGACCAGTATCGGGAGTCGGCTGTTCGTCGACCACCCCGATGAAGCACACCGCGAGGATCACGATGGTGACGACGGCGGGGCAAAGCATCAGCGCCTTGCGGTGGCGCGGCTCCAGGTGCGCCCACCGCTGCCGCACGATCTCCGTGAGCGGTGATCGCTGCATCAACGCGTCGACGCTGCGGCTCAGCCACGACGCGGCCGATCGCACACGCGGTGCGACTGAGCGCTGCGTCCACGACGCGAGCGTTCGCCCGCGAGACCGAGCCGAGCGGACCACTCGATGCGTCACATCGCGTGCCGCGGGAAGGGCAGTCTCCCGCATCCAGGTCACGATGGACCGGCGGACGGCGCCCGGACCGCCCCACGGGAGGTTGCGTTTCTTGGCGCAGACGGGCCCGTAGCCGGCGCTGATCGACCGCTCGTCCTTCAGCTCATTGGAGCAGTATTCGCAGATACAGCGGTCGTCGTGATCGATTGAGTCGTTTGGCGACACGTGCTTGACCTCCGGGTGCACTCTGGAAGTTCAAACACTGGCATCCGCGACGATGCAAGGCCAACCGCCGTCTTACTCTTCCCAGGATTCCAACCTTGCCTCATCCGCATCTTCCGAACACGCGGCACGAGCGAGGTCCAATAGTCTTGGGCTCACCTGTCAATGGGGGCGGCGACGAGGTTGCCGTACTCGGTCCAGCTGCCGTCGTAGTTCTTGCAGTTCGGGAGCCCCAGCAGGTACTTGAGCACGAACCACGTGTGGCTCGAGCGTTCGCCGATGCGGCAGTACGCGATCGAGCCCTTTGAGGGATCGATGCCGGCGGCGTCGATATAGATCCTCTTGAGCTCGTCGGCGTCCTTGAAGGTGCCGTTTTCCGTGTTCACCGCCGTGACCCAGGGGACGTTGGTCGCGCCGGGAATGTGGCCGCCGCGCTGGGCAGTCTCGGGCAGGTTCGGCGGGGCGATGATCCGGCCGGTGAACTCGTCGGGGCTCCGGACATCCACGAGGTTGCGGCTGCCCGTGCCCGAGACGTCCAATACCTCGGGCAGCATGGCCCGGTAGTTGGTCCGGACGCTTCTGATCCTGTATGACACGGGCTTCGGGCTGGGCTTGTCGGTCGTTCTTGGCTTGTCGTCCTCGGCGAGCCACTTTGCGCGGCCACCGTTCATGAGCTTGACGTTCTCGTGACCGTACAGCTTGAAGAGCCAGAACCCGTACGCGGCGAACCAGTTGTGGTTGTCGCCGTAAACGATCACCGTGTCGTCGGGGGAGATCCCCGCGTTACCCAGCAGTTCGGCGAACTCCTCCTTGCTCACGATGTCGCGTGTGACCTGGTCCTGAAGCTGCGACTGCCAGTTGAAGCCGATGGCGCCGGGGATGTGGCTGGAGTCGTAGGACTCAGTGTCGACGTCGATCTCCACAATCTTGATTCCGGGGTTGTCGAGATGCTCCTTGACCCAGTCAGTCTCCACGAGCGCTTCGGGGTGGGCGTACTCGGCCATCGTTCGGTCCTTTCGTCGTCAGCAAGGCCCGCGGCGCGGGCCAGCGGTCGCGCGGGGAAGCACCAAAGCGTTATAATACACGGCCATGACACGGAAAAACCCTGATCCGTTCGGCGCCGCGGAGATCGTCTCGACGCCGCTGGGCGAGCGGACCATCCACCGGCTCGGCGCGTTGAGCGGGCTGGGAACGATCGACCGGCTGCCCTACTCCATCAAGGTCCTCCTGGAGTCGTGCCTGCGGCACTTCGACGGTGAGATCGTCACCGAGGACCACCTCCGCGCCCTGGCCGGGTACGACGCCGCCGCCGTGGCCCAGGTCGAGATCCCGTTCACGCCGGGCCGGGTCGTCCTTCAGGACTTCACCGGGGTGCCGGCCATGGTCGACCTGGCCGCGATGCGAAGCGCCATGGTCCGCATGGGCGGCGATCCGGCCAAGGTCAACCCCCTGGTCCAGTGCGACCTGGTCATCGACCACTCCGTCCAGGTGGACGCCTTCAACTCCGGAGTTGCCCTCACGATCAACAGCCAGAAGGAGTTCGAGCGCAACCGCGAGCGCTACGAGTTCCTCAAGTGGGGCCAGAAGGCCTTCGACAATTTCCGGGTGGTGCCGCCCGCCACCGGCATCGTCCACCAGGTGAATCTCGAGTACCTGGCCGGGGTGGTGTGGGAGACCGGCGGCGGCCTCTACCCAGACTCGCTGGTGGGCACCGACTCCCACACGACCATGATCAACGGCCTGGGGGTGGTGGGCTGGGGCGTGGGAGGCATCGAGGCCGAGGCGGTCATGCTGGGCCAGCCGATCTTCATGCTGATTCCCGAGGTCGTGGGTTTCCGGATGACGGGCCGTCTCGCCGAGGGGTGCACCGCGACCGATATGGTGCTTCGGGTCACCGAGATGCTTCGCGAGTGGGGGGTGGTGGGCAAGTTCGTGGAGTTCTTCGGGCCGGGTCTCGACGAGATGCCGGTCGCCAACCGGGCCACGATCGCCAACATGGCCCCGGAGTACGGCGCGACGATCGGCTTCTTCCCCGTCGACGAGCAGACGCTCAACTACATGAGGCTCACCGGCCGCCCGCTGGAGCTGGTGGACACCGTCGCGAAGTACTGCAAGGCACAGGGCCTGTGGCGCGACGAGGCCCGCGACATCTCCTACGCCGGCGTGCTCGAGCTCGACCTGTCCACGGTGGAGCCGTCGCTGGCCGGACCCAAGCGCCCCCAGGACCGGGTCGCGCTGACCGACATGAGGCCCCAGTGGCACCACGTCCTGGCCGACACGTTCAAGAAGCCGGTCCCGGCCGAGCGTGTCGAGGTGAACGACTGGAACAACGAGGGAGGGCTCGCCACCGAGTCCGCCCCGTCCGCCACGATGCAGGCCGAGGGTGCGCCGGTGGCCCTGGAAGCCGAGCAGTTCGTGCTGAGCCACGGCGACGTCGTGATCGCCGCCATCACCAGCTGCACCAACACCTCAAACCCCAGCGTCATGGTGGGGGCGGGGCTGCTCGCCCGCAAGGCGGCCCGGGCGGGGCTGCAGCGCAAGCCGTGGGTGAAGACCTCCCTCGCCCCGGGCTCCAAAGTGGTCACGGAGTATCTCCGTCGGGCCGAGCTGATCGACGATCTGGAGGCGCTGGGCTTCTACCACGTGGGCTACGGGTGCACGACGTGCATCGGCAACTCCGGCCCGCTGCCGGAGCCGATCAGCGCCGCCATCAAGGAGCACGACCTCGTGGTCTGCTCGGTGCTGTCGGGCAACCGCAACTTCGAGGGCCGGATCCACTCCGACGTGAAGGCGAACTACCTGGCGTCGCCGCCGCTGGTGGTCGCCTACGCTCTGGCCGGCACGGTGGACATCGATCTCACCACCGAGCCGCTCGGCAAGGACCGTGACGGCAACGACGTCTACCTCCGCGATGTCTGGCCCACCGAGGCCGAGATCCAGACGACGATCGCCGCCTGCATCGACCGGGAGCAGTTCATCGAGCAATACGCCGACGTCTTCGAGGGGGCCGAAGAGTGGCGCAGCATCGAGACCGCCGGCGGCGCATTGTTCGAATGGCCGCCGGAGAGCACCTACATCCAGGAGCCGCCGTTTTTCGTGGACATGCCGGCCACGCCCGGCCCCATCCGTCCCGTGACCGGGGCGCGATGCCTCGTCAAGGTCGGCGACTCGGTCACGACCGATCACATCAGCCCCGCCGGGTCGATCCAGAGCGACTCTCCGGCGGGCCGCTACCTGCTGGAGCACGGCGTCGCCAGGGCGATGTTCAACAGTTACGGCTCGCGACGGGGCAACGACCGCGTCATGACGCGGGGGACGTTTGCCAACGTGCGGGTGCGTAACCAGCTCGCTCCCGGCACGGAAGGCGGGTGGACGAGGTACCTGGGCAACGGATCCGGCGACGAGGTCGTCGCCATCTACGACGCGGCGATGCGCTACCGTGACCGTGGCATACCGCTTGTGGTGCTCGCCGGCAAGGACTACGGCATGGGATCGTCGCGCGACTGGGCGGCCAAGGGCACCCTGCTGCTGGGCGTCAAGGTGGTCATCGCCGAGAGCTTCGAGCGCATCCACCGATCGAACCTGGTGGGCATGGGCGTGCTGCCGCTGGTGTTCGAAACAGGGCACACCGCCGTCTCCCTGGGGCTCGACGGCACCGAGGTGTACGACATCGACATCCCCGCCGACCTGCAGCCGAGACAGCCCATCGCCGTGCGGGCGACGCGGTCCGACGGCGGCGTGGTCGGCTTCACCACGACGTGCCGCGTGGATACGCCCGTGGAAGTCGAGTACTACCGCAACGGCGGGATCCTTCATACCGTCCTGCGCCGGATGGCCGGGGCGGGCTGAACAGGAGACACGGGTGGTGGATGAGTCGAGGCAGATCGCGCGCGGTCCCGGTGACGGCAAGTGCTTCGGGGTGGTGGGACAGAAGTACCGGCTGCTGGCCACGGGCGAGGAGACCGGCGAGCGGTACACGCTCATCGAGGCGGTCGTCCCGCCGGGGGACGGACCGCCGCCCCACGAGCACGCCAACGAGGACGAGGCCTTCTACCTCATCGACGGCTCCGTGACGTTCACGATCGGACAACGGGAGACCCGGGCCGAGCCCGGCACCTTCGTGCTCGTGCCCCGCGGGACCGTGCACGCGTTCCGGAACCCCGGTCCCGGCGTGGCCCGGATGATCATTCACTGCGCCCCGGCCGGCATGGACCGGTTCTTTCAGGAGGTCGGGATCCCCATCGCCGACCCCCACGGGGACCCGCCGCCGGCGACGGTCGCGCACATGGACAAGATCATCAGGACCGCGCCGAAGTACGGCATGCACATCCACCTGCCCACGCAGGCGTAGCACCGAAAGGAGAGATCACCAATGCCCGAGACGCTGGCACCCCCCCCGACGCTGACCACCCAGGACCTCACGGCCATCCAGGCCCGGGCCGTCGTCGACGCCGCCGTGATCAAGGCGGTCGAGATCAACACGAAGATGGACATCGCCGTCGTCGATGCCGGCGCCAACCTCAAGGCGTTCCTGCGGATGGACGGCGCGTGGCTGGGAAGCGTGGACATCGCCGTTCGCAAGGCGAAGACCGCGCGATTCTTCGACATGCCGACCGGCGAGATCGGCAAGCTGTCGCAGCCCGGCGGCGCGTTGTACGGCATCGAGCATTCCAACGACGGCCTCATCACGTTCCCCGGCGGCGTGCCCCTCAAGAGCCCCGACGGCACGATCATCGGCGCCATCGGCGTCTCGGGGTCGAGCGTCGAGGACGACCACGCCGTCGCTGAGGCCGGCGCCCACGCGCTCATCTGACCGTGAGCCCGGACCAGCTCATCGAGCGTCTCGAGCGCTTCCCGAAGACTCTCGCCGCGGTCGTGTCCGGTCTGCCCGATGCTGACGCGCGGTGGCGTCCGGACGGGGGAGGCTGGTCGATCCTGGAGATCGTGACCCACGTGGCCGACGAGGAGACCGATGACTTCCGCACGCGTCTGGAGCTGACCTTGCGGGACCCAGGGGAAGCCTGGCCGCCGATCGACCCCGAGTCAGCGGCGGTCGAGCGCCGCTACAACGAAGGCGACCTCGCGGAGAACCTTCGCCGCTTCGAGGGTCAACGGCGCGGATCGGTGCAGTGGCTGCGGTCGCTGAACGATCCACCCTGGACGAATACGCATCACCACAAGCTCGGCGACATCACAGCCGGCGATCTGCTGGCGTCGTGGACAGCTCACGACGTCCTTCACCTGAGACAAATTGTCAAACGGCTCTTCCAGCTTACGGAGCGAGACGCAGGCGCCTCCTCGACGAGATACGCCGGAACGTGGACTGCGTGAGCGTCAAAACCGGATGGTCATGCCTGTGAACACGGTGAAGTCGTCGGAAGCCCGTGTCAGACCGACCAGCATGCCGACGTCGAGGATGAGGTTCTCGGTGACGCCGTGGGTGAGCCCGGTGCTGAAGCTGGCCTCGTAGTCGCCATCGGACACTGCATTGCCGACGTACTCAACGTACCCGCCCAGCGGCCCGATGATCTCGAATCCGAGCACGGCCGTATGGAGGAACCCGACGTCGTAGTTGTCCTCGCCGTCGTCGTAGATCAGGTCGATCTCCGCCATCAGACCGAGATTGAGCTGCTCGGAAATGAGCCACGAGAACGGCAGGGCGATCCCGCCCGCGACCTTGTCGGTGCTCAGGCTGGTTCCGGTCGGGATCGTGATGAACGGAAGGAGGCCCAGGGCCGTCTTCCCGCCTTCGTTGCCCCAGAAGTTCACCTTGAGGCGAACGGTCAGGTCGCTGAAGCCGCTGAGCGTACTCGTGGGTCCGGCGTCCGGCTCGCTGCGCTCCTCCGAGTACAGGGACGTGATGAACTGGATGTCCATATTGTGCAACAGACCGAACTTCACGTTCGTGTCAGCGCCGATCGTCCACGTCTCAACAGCGTTCGCGTCATCGTTGTGGGAGTCGTAGGCGTATTCGAAAAAACTCAGCTCCAATTGAATCGCTCCGGCGTCCACCGTGCAGGGGCTCTCCGTGGCGTCCGGCCGATCCGCGCTCAGGTCGCGCCAGAGCTCTCGCGGGGTCGGGTTGAAGAGGTTGAACGCGGACTTGTCAGGTGCGGCGTGGGCGTGCGTGGTCGTGGCGGTCGCGACTGTACAGGCGATGATGATGCGGTACATGCCAGTCACGCTACCCTTCGTTGCAATGTCGTCAACTGGGAGAGACCGACGGAAGTCGAAACCGGCTTTCGACTCTCTTTGGCGCCGAGACGGCGCGGGACTGCAGTCCCCGGGACAACGCGTGTTCGGACGCTTATGATTCGCACGCGACAAGAAATTCAAGAAAACTCCGCTGTCGCGCCGCTCCGCCCGCTCGCCGGACTTGCAGTCTATCGCGGAGCGGTTAGGTTGATGAATGCCGGAAGTCAGAGGAGTGAGGATGTGTCCAGCCACAGAACCCAGCACGTCATGGAATCGCCTCACGAGCGACACGGTAGCAACCTCTATCCGGTGCGGTTCACGCAGGCGTTCGGTCCGCACGAGCTGAAGCTGGATGTCCCCGAGGGTGTGTGGAATCCCACGCCGCACGGCGTGCACCTGGGCCACATGCTGCTCGAGCTGGACTTCACCGGCCGCCATGTCCTGGAGCTCGGCACGGGCTGCGGGATCCACGCCATCCTGCTGGCCCGGCGGGGGGCGGCGAAGCTGACCCTCACCGAGATCGACGCCGCCATCGTTGACAACGCCCGGCACAACCTCGCAGCCAACGGCGTGGACACCCCCGTGGAGCTCGTCGTCGCCGATTGGACGGCCGTCCCCGGCGCCTCCCACGAGGGCAAGGCCCCGTGGGACTGCGTGGTGGCCAACCCACCCTTCGCCAAGTCCGGCAAACGATACCGCCGCTATTTCATCGACACGCTGATTCTCGACGCCCACAAGCTCCTGCGGCCCGGCGGCCGTCTCGTCTTCGTTCAGTCCAGTATGGCCGGCATTCCGCGAAGTCTCAGCCTCATGGCCGAATGCGGCATGGCCGTGCGGGTCGTGGGCGAGACCGACGGCCCGTTCCGCGACTATTACTTCAAGGACGAGGCCTATCTGCGCGAGATGGCGGCCGTGCCGGGCGGCTATCAGATTCGCGACGGCGTGCACTACGAGCGTCTGATCGTCTTCGAGGCCACGCTGCACTGACGGAATACCGGCGGCCGCTGAGCGGTTGGCACACTGGGTTCCCCCGGAGAAGTCGATGGTCGAGCACTCGAAGCGGGCCGCCAGGCCGTACGCGTGGACGCCGGGCCGTATCGCCGTCGGGATTCTCATCGTGGTCGCGGCGGGGACCTTCATCGGCGTCGTGGCAAAACGCGAGCTGCGCAACATCCAGCAGGGGCTGGCCGCCGACGCGACGTATGCGGACTTCCTGGCCGCCGCCACCCGCGAGCAGATCACGGAGTTCAACCTGGACAACCTCGCGGTGGCCCGGGAGGACATCGCCTTCGGCGGCCCGCGCAAGGACGGGATTCCGGCCTTGAGCCACCCCGACATCGTGGCCGCCGCCGACGCCACGCACCTGCAGGATGACGATCGGGTCATCGGCGTGGTCATCGGCGGCGAGGCCCGCGCCTATCCGGTGCGGGCCCTGATGTACCACGAAGCGGTCAACGATGACGTCGGCGGCACGCCCATCGCCGTCGTCTACTGCCCGCTGTGCGACTCCGTAAGCGTCGTCGAACGAACGGTCAACGGAGCCGTCCGCGAGTTCGGCATCTCCGGGCTGCTGTTGAACTCGAACGTCCTGCTGTTCGACCGCATCGACGATTCGCTCTGGTCTCAGCTGGGCCTTCGCGCCATCAGCGGCCCCAACGCCGGGGCGTCGCTGACACACCTGCCCTGGGAGCTGACGACCGCGTCGGCCTGGACGGCTGCGCACCCCGACTCGACGGTGATGACGTTCGACACCGGCCACGATCGTGACTACCAGCGATCGCCGTATCCGGAGTACTTTCAGGCCGACTTGCTGCTCTTCCCGATTGCCCGCAACGATGGCCGGCTGAGCCGCCGCACGCCCGTGGTGGGCGTCGAGCTCGGCGACACGGTCCGCGCCTATCCCACCGACGCGATCCGGCGGGCACCCGGCGGCAGGGTCCGCGACTCGATCGGCGACGCCGTCATCGTGCTGGAGGCGGACGCCGACACGGGCTCGGTGCGGGTGGTCGAGATGCCGCCGGACGCGCGGGCCGTCCACACCTTCTGGTTCGCGTGGGCCGCATTCCATCCGGAGACGGAGATCTACGAAGAGTAAGGGTCTAGGGGTTAGGGACTGGGTAGACGCTTCGCCGCGCGGCCCCGGTTCCAGGGACGCCGGGGTATCCCGAGCGATAGCGAGGGTTCAATTGCCAGGCAGGATGCCTGGCAATTGACAGAACCAGTCCGCGGCATGGATGCCGCGGTTGGACCGGCAGGACGCCGATGGCAGTACCAGCACACACCCGCCGCGCGGCCCCGGTTCCAGGGATGCCGGGGTATCCCGAGCGTTAGCGAGGGTTCAATGGCCAGGCAGGATGCCTGGCCATTGACAAAACCCGTCCGCGGCATGGATGCCGCTGCCCGGGTGAGCACGAAGTGACCTCCGCCCGGGCGGCAAGCCGCCCGTGGCACCTGCTCTACCGCCCGAACGCCTTCACGATCCACAACACCACCGAGGCCACGATCGACAGGACCACGCAGGTTACGATCGGAACAAAGATCTTGACGCGTTGCGACTCGTAGACGATGTCACCCGGCAGGCCGCGAAAGCCGAGCCTGCCGAGCGTCCACACGATCGCGCCGATGGCGACGATCACGAGCCCCACGAGCAGGATGATCTTGCCGGCGTGCGTCATCGTTGGGGTCTTTCGGCGATTCGTCGCCCCGGCTTGTCTTCATTTCGTGCCGTAGGCCCGCCGCCCGCCGACATAGACGATGTCGGGGCGGATGGCCGACCAGTCCACGGCCGGGTCGAACGGGGAATGGTTCAGCACGACGAAGTCGGCCTGGTAGCCGGGGGCGATGCGTCCGATCTTCTCCTCGGCAAAGACGGCGTACGCGCCGCCCGACGTGTAGCAACGTAACGCCTCGCCGACCGTGATGTTCTCCTGCGTCTGCCAGGTCTTGCCGTCGAGTGTCCGGCCGGTGACCGCTGCCTCGATCCCCAGGAACGGGTTGAGCGAGACCACCGGCCAGTCCGAGCCGAACACGAGCACGGCCCCGGTGTCGAGCAGCGACTTGTACGCGTAGCTCGATCGGCACCGTTCGGACCCGAGGTACTGCTCGGCGTAGCGGCCGTCGTCGGCCTTGTGGTAGGGCTGCATGGACGCGATCACGCCCAGCCCGCCGAACCGTGCGATGTCGCCCGGCAGCAGGTGCTGCACGTGCTCGGCCCGGCAGCGGGCCGTCGCGAGGTCCTGCCCGTAGGTTTCCTCCAGCGTGTTCAGCAGCAGGTGATTGGCCTCGTCACCGATGGCATGGGCGATGGTCTGCAGCCCCGCGTCATGGGCAGCGGCGGCGTTGCGGCGAAACGATCCGTCCTCGATGCCGTCACGCAGCAGCCCGCGCCAGTCGCCGCGGTGCGGCTCGTTGCCGAGAAAAGCGGCACGCATGTAGGCGGTTCGGGAACCAAGGCTGCCGTCGATGTAGGCCTTGAAGCCGCGCAGCTCGACCCAGCCCGGGTACCCGAAGCCGAGGGAGCGGCGGGCGGCGTCCGCCTGCGGCCAGTCATCGGCCGTCAGATAGAGAAAGAATCTCATCGGCGGCCGGCTGCGGGCCAGCTCGCGGTAGGCGGCGATGTCGGCCACGTCGGGGATGTCGCTGACGGCGGTGATCCCGTGCTTCAGGGCGTGCTTTGCCGCGCGTCGCAGCGACAGCACGCGGTCCTCCAGCGTGGGGTCGGGAATCAGGCTCTCGACCAGCGACATCGCGGCGTCCCGCAGGATGCCCGTGGGCTCGCCGGTCTCCGGGTCGCGGTCAATCACGCCGCCCGGCGGGTCGGGCGGCCCGCCGGCGGTGATCCCGGCCAGACGCAGCGCCACGGAGTTCACCAGGGCGGAGTGACCGTCCATGCGCTGCAAGTACAGCGGGTGCTCCCCGGCCGCCTCATCGACCCAGTGCTTCATGGGCTGACTGGGATCCGACCAGCTCTCCGTGGACCAGCGCCCGCCGAGAATCCACGTTCCCGGCGGCAGCATCCGTGCCCAGTCGGCGACGCGACCGATGAAGTCGGAGCGATCCGTCACGTCACGCAGGTGGAGCTTCAGCATCTGCTCGCCGCCGCCGAGCATGTGAACGTGCGAGTCGATGAGCCCCGGAATCACGACCCGCCCTCCTGCATCGATCCTGGGACCCCCGATGAGATCGTCTCGCCTCGGTCCCACGTAGACGAACCGGCCGTCGCGGATGGCGGCGAACTCGGCGAACCCGACCCGGCCGTCGCTCCAGATCCGCGCGTTGTCGATGACCAGATCGGGAGCGGCGCTGGCCTGAACGACCTGGCCCAACCCGATCAGACAGATGGCTAGGACGTGCATGATCAGCCCTCAGTGTAGCGGCCAAGGGGTGCGCCGGGGTCAGGCGTGATGCAAAGCCCCTGGCGCCAAGAAGGTTGCGCGCGGCACGGGATGGTCCGGCCGCCGGGTGTCGGGGCCGGGTCCCCGGTTGCCAAATGCGTCACTTGGTCGTTCAATAGCCCTTGCCCATGCAGATGCGTGATGGAGACAACGCCGTCGTCGAGCTGTCCCGGCTGCAGCTGTACTGTCTCGACCCCCGGCACGCCCGCGGCGCCCACAAGGCACGGCAGTTCGCCACGCGTCTTGGGCTCTCGGCGCGGGATGCGGAGACCTTGCAGGCGACCTTCCTCACCGCGGCCAGAAAGAGTGACAAGGCCGAAACCGGCGCACGTGATGAGTATGGCCAGCGTTACTCGCTGGATGTGGAGGTATCCGGTCCCAATGGCAGCGCAACAGCACGAACGTTCTGGATCACCCGAAAGGGAGACCCAGGGCCACGATTCGCCACCTGCTACCTCGTCTGAGACCGCGGGGCAGGGCGGTCAGCGACGTCTTCGCGTGCTCGACGTCGTGGCGCTGACGGCCGACCTCCCGGAGCACGGGCTGCTGTACGGCCACGTCGGCACGGTGGTCGAGACATTCAGCTCGATGATGTACGAGGTCGAGTTCAGCGACGACCAGGGACGCACTTACGCGCAGCTGCCCCTGCCGGCGTCCAGCCTGATGGCGCTTCACCACCGGCCGGTTCGCTGACCGGGCCGTGAGTGGTGACGGCGTTTCGGCGTGAGTCTCGCAACGCCCGTGGCCCTGCCGTAGGCTGGGCACATGGCCGATGTTGCCCGGCGTCTGCGGCAGACCCGCGAGTGGCTCGTGGCGGTGGAGCGGGCGTGGCTGGGCTGGTCGTTCGCCCCGCCGCCGCGTGTCCTGGCCGAGACCGCCTGGCGACCCGACGAGCCCGCCGCGTTCTGCCCGCGGTGCGGCAGCTCGGTCGGGTACGGCGAGCCGACCACGCGAGGCTGCGGCTCGTGCCGCAGCCGGTCGGTGAGCACCGACTGCGTGGTTCGGCTGGGCGCGTACACCGGCCCGCTGCGCGAGTGGGTGAGGGCCATCAAGTATCGCGGCTGGGCCGAGATGGCCGATGCCCTCGGCCATCGGTTGGGGGCGGCGGTTGCCCGCTGCCTGCGGGCCGAGTCGGGTCTTGATCCGGGCCGCGCGGTGGTGGTGCCCATGCCGATGCCCTGGCAGCGTCGCCTCTATCGCGGCGTGGATCACGCCGCGCTCATCGCGGCGGCCGCCGCGTCGGAGCTTGGCGTGCCGCGGATGCCTCTTCTCGTCATGAGCAACGGGCCCCCTCAGGTCTCGCTGACGGCCGGACGGCGGCCGAGCCGCGGCGCGAGGCTCCGTCTGAGCCGACGCGCGGCCCGCCTGGTTCTCGACGGCCTGCCCGTCGTTCTCGTGGATGACGTCCGCACCACGGGGGCGTCGCTCAACGCGGCCGCCAGGCTTGTTCGGCGGCTGGGCCCCGGCCGCGTTGTCGCCGGGGTTCTCGCCGTGACCGACGACCCCGCCCGCCGCCGGGCCGGCGAAATCGCCGATTCCTGACGGCGGGCGCGTGGCGGAAGCGTACCGGGGCAGGCCTCGCCCTGCGGGTCCGAGGGCACTACCCTTACCCCATACGCCCGGAGACGGCAGCCGTTTCGCGGCCGCCGCCGCCCGAGACGACGCCGAGGAGAAACAAGAACATGTCCATTCGCTTGGGGTCCAGCCGCACCGTGCGGTCTTGCGTGTTCGTCGCCGCCTGCTGCGGCCTGAGCGCCGACGTCATCGCCGAAACGGCGACCCTCACTCCCGTCAAGGACAACACGTTGATCGAGATCCCCGACGGATCGCTCAGCAATGGAGCGGGCGACGGGATCTACTGCGGCCGCACCGGCTCCTTTGACGGCGGCTCGCTGCGGCGGGCGGTGATGGCGTTCGACGTGGCGGGGGCCATCCCCGCGGGGGCGACCGTCACCAGCGCCACCCTGACCCTCACCGTTCAGTTGTCGGCGCCCGGTAGCATCAACGAGCCAGGTCGCCTGTACCGCGTGCTTGCCGACTGGGGAGAAGGGACTTCCGCCGGCGCCGGTGCCGGCGGGCCGTCGACGACCGATGACGCCACATGGATCCACACGTTCTACCCCGACGAGATGTGGACGAGCCCCGGCGGCGACTTCGCGGCCGGCGTGAGCGCTGCCATCATGGTCGGCATGTCGGGCGCCCACACCTGGGGATCCACGGCGGCGATGGTGGCCGACGTGCAGAGCTGGCTCGACGACCCGGACAGCAACTTCGGCTGGCTGCTGCTGGGCAACGAGACCGAGCTCCAGACCGCCCGGAAGTTCGTGAGCCGGGAAGGGGTCACCGAGGTCGATCATCCCACGCTGATCGTCGAGTACAGCGTTGCCGCCTGCCCGTGGGACTGCGTCGGTGACGACGGCGAGATCGGCATCGACGAGTTTCTGGCGGTGCTGGGGAGCTGGGGACAGGTTGGGGTGCCCTGCGACTTCGATGGCGACGGGGTCGGTATCACCGACTTCCTGAAGGTCCTGGGTCTCTGGGGGACCTGTCCGTAGGGCTGGGGCCCCGTTTTTCCATCTTCCCGGAAACTCCCCAGATTTACATTTGCCCGTTGACACCCATGCCCGCCTGGCTAGAATCGCCGGCATCTATTCCAGCGGACCGGACGCTGGAGGTCACGGCGGTTTCCTGCGCCCTGGCCATTACGCTCTTTGACAAGTGAACAGTTGGGTACGCCGCGAGGATGTGCTCGAGAACCCGCGTGTCACAAGCGCACGGGCGTCTCGGGTTTGATCCCAGGGCACTTTCGAGTGTCCGTCGGACATCCTTGTGATGCCAGATTGGTCAATTCCAACATTGACTATCGCTGTCGAGCTTCGGCAAGGCAGTGATGTTCGAGAATTCCGGCAGGTTTGCCGCCTGCCGGGCACTGGATTGTTGGATTCAGTGTGACCGTCGGATCTCACGATCCGAGGGGCCAGGGCAATTTCGAGTGACTTACACGCGGTCAATGACTGCGTTGCACGACACTCCAAATTGAAGAGTTTGATCCTGGCTCAGCGCGAACGCTGGCGGCATGGTTAAAGCATGCAAGTCGAACGATTAAAGCCCCTTCGGGGGTGTATAAAGTGGCGTAAGGGCGAGGAATACGTTTCTACGTACCCCGAGGTCGAGGATAGCCCAGGGAAACCTGGAGTAATACTCGATGTGGTCCTTCGGGATCAAAGGCTTCGGTCGCCTTGGGAGCGGGGAACGTCCTATCAGGTTGTTGGTGGGGTAACGGCTCACCAAGCCGAAGACGGGTAGCGGGTGTGAGAGCACGACCCGCCGCATCGGGACTGAGACACTGCCCGGACTCCTACGGGAGGCTGCAGCAACGAATCTTCCGCAATGCGCGAAAGCGTGACGGAGCAATGCCGCGTGCAGGATGAAGCCCCTCGGGGTGTAAACTGCTGTCAGGGTTTAGCAACACAATGAGCAGACCCAAAGGAAGGGCCGGCTAACTTCGTGCCAGCAGCCGCGGTAATACGAAGGGCCCGAGCGTTGCGCGGAATCATTGGGCTTAAAGCGTACGTAGGCGGGCACGCAGGCACCTTGTGAAATCCCTCGGCTCAACCGAGGAATTGCTTGGTGAACCGCGTGCCTTGAGGCAAGTAGG
>JBFGEG010000071.1:0-19339 GCA_041580235.1 Phycisphaerales bacterium | reverse complement strand
TTCTCATCCCCGACGTCGCCGATACGCACCGCGGTAATCGTGAGCCCGACCTTGATCATCTCATCGGCGAGCATGGCCAGCGACTGCGATTCCTGGCTCGACCGCTGCTGGACGTAGTCCAGGGCCTTCACCGTCTCGGCGTTGTTGCGGAAGATCGCCCTGACCGCGGAGTTCAAGCGGTTGCCGAGCCGCTGGCGGTCGCCCTGGAACCGCGCCACCACCACGGCCGCGTCGCCGGGCTTGATCTCGTACTCCACGCGGACATCCACGGGAAACGTGAAGCCGTCCGAGGAGCGGACCGTGATCTCCTGCTCCTCGCCCGACTGGGCGGCCTTGGTGTACCGCACGACCTGCGCCTCGGTGGAGACCACGGTGATCTCCAGCGCCTTAGTGTTCAGGTAGTACTTCTGCGGGAGCAGCGGCTGCCGCCAGATGCCCCGCTGGCCGCGATTGACGATGTCGGTGTCGGTGTCGGTGACCATGTCACCGACGTTGGACTTCACGATGCCGACGGTCGCCTTCTCGACATTGGTGACCGGGACCGTCTCGACCTGGTAGAGACGGGTGTTGAGCCGGTACTTGCCGGGGGTGAGCACGGCTGCCTGGGGACCCTTGAAGCCGTTGCCGGCTCCCAGAAAGTGCTCGGCGTCGAGCATGCCCCGGAACTCCTCCTGCGACCACTCCGGCGCATAGATCTCGCCTCGAGGCAGCGGACGGCCGTCGGTCGTGGTGAGCAGACCCACCTCGCCTTCCTGGATCTGGACGACCCTGTCCTTCTCGACGTCGAAGATCACGGGCCAGTAGCCGAAGTGCCAGCCCGGCGGCAGGATCCGGGCCTGCGGCCCCATCTCGCCGCTGGTGGCGATGATCTTGCCGGGCGGGAGCTTCGAGCCCAGCGCGTTCTTGACGACGATCCCGACGTCGCGCTCGCCGACGTAACGGACCGAGCTGAGCACCACCGAGCACGTGAAGACGAGCAGGGCGAGCAAGGCTGCAGGTCCCCGCAGGCCCCGGACCGGCGCCCGCACCCCCAGGACCATGATCAGGATCGCCAAACCGAGTCCAAGGACGACCACCATTCCGCTCATGACTCAATCCTTTTCGTTCGTTCGTGTTGAAGACGCTAGCGCGCCGCCACCGCCGCTGCATGTCCCCCCGCCGCGTTGTGCGGACAGGTCCCGATCGCGGCGAGAATCGCCACGCCACCGCCCTATTGTACCCACGCCGATCAGGGGCGCTTTCCCGCGCCCGCTGATGAGCAGAACCGATATCATCAGATGGACGGCGGCCCGCCCGGGGCCGCGGTGACCTGGAGGCCGATGTGATGTCCACCGCAAGTCGATCCTCATCGATCCCGCATGTGAAAGCCGACGCCGATCCCCTGCGGCTCATCGATGTAGACCACGTTCGTTTCCACGTGGGCAACGCCAAGCAGTCCGCCTACTTCTACGCGCACGCGTTCGGCTTCACGGTGTCCCGCTACGCCGACCTGACGACCGGGTGCCGCGAGGACGCGAGCTACCTGCTCACTCAGGGCAACATCCGCCTCGTCCTGACCACCGGCCTGCACAAGGACCATCCCGCCCAGGACGAGGTCCGCACGTACGGCGACGGGATCAAGGACGTGGCGTTCACGGTCAGGGACGCCGCGGCCGCCTACACCCAGGCGCTTCGCCACGGCGCCGAGTCTGCCTACGAGCCGGTCGAGCTCACCGACGAGACGGGCACGGTGGTCATGGCGGGCGTCAAGACCTACGGACGCTGCGTCCACTCGTTCGTGTCGCGGTCCGGCGGCTATGGCCTGGAGGGGCTGCGGTCCGGTGGCCCGTTCCTGCCTCGCTTTCAGAAGATGGGGCCTTTCGCACTCAACGATCACAACGCGGCTCACCCGTGCGGGCTCATGTACGTGGACCACTGCGTGGGCAACGTCGAGCTGGGCGGCATGAACAAGTGGGTCAAGTGGTACGAGGACGTGCTGGGCTTCAAGCTCTTCAAGCACTTCGACGACAAGGACATCTCGACGGAGTACTCGGCCCTCATGTCCAAGGTCATGGACAGCGGCTTCGGTGTGATCAAGATGCCCATCAACGAGCCGGCCGAAGGCCGCCGCAAGTCGCAGATCCAGGAGTATCTCGACTGGCACGACGACGTCGCGGGCGTCCAGCATCTTGCGCTGCGCACCGACGACGAGCTGGCGTCGGTGGCGGAGCTTCGCCGCCGCGGCGTGGACTTTCTCACGATCCCCGATGCCTACTACGAGACGGTCTGGCAGCGCGTCTCCAAGATGGGCTGGGAGGTCAAGGAGGACCACCAGAAGATCCGGGACCTCGGCATCCTGGTGGACGCCGACGACGAGGGCTATCTGCTGCAGCTGTTCACCAAGCCGCTGCAGGACCGACCCACGCTGTTCTTCGAGATCATCTGCCGCCGCGGCTCGCAGAGCTTCGGCAAGGGCAACTTCAAGGCCCTCTTTGAGTCGCTGGAGATCGAGCAGGGCCGCCGAGGAAACCTGTGAGCACCTCGTGGACGTCGCGCCAGGCCTGGATCTTCAGGGCCAGAACCAGCAGGACGTAGATCGACGCGCCGAAGACGCACTCGATCACCATGTGCCACGCGGCCGGCCACGACGCCGGCATGAGCTGGTCGAGACCCAGCACGGCCACGGCCATGATCAGCGAGCAGCCCAGCGGTCCCGCCAGGCTCCGGATCACGTGGGCGATCCGCAGGTCCACGAGCCGCGCCGCGATACGCAGGGCGGGGAAGAACGCGAGGACCGAGTAGACCGTGTACGCCGTCGCCACGCCGATGAGCCCCCACATCATCCCGATCGCGATGGCCCCGATGCTCGCGACACCCAGGATCGCGCCCACACGCAGCTGCAGGTCCGAGCGGCCCTGTGACAGGTAGAGGTTGCCGGTGAGGGTGCCGATGGATTCCAGCAGCCCCGCCACGCACAACAGCCGCACGATCGGCACCATGGCGACCCACTTTGGCCCGTAGAGGGCGAGCACGAAGTCGTCGGCCACCGCCCAGAGACCGATCATCAGGGGAAACGTCACCAGGGCCACGGCCCTCGTCATGCGGAGGTAGAGGCTGGCCACCCGCTGACGGTCGTGCTGGATCTCGGACATCGCGGGGAACATGACGCTGCCCAGCCCGCCGCCGATCACCCCGAACGGCAGCATCATGAGGGCGTACGCACGCGTGTACACGCCCAGCGCCCACGCGCTGAGGAAGCGGCCGATCAGCAGCTTGTCGGCGTTGCGAATCCAGTAGTTCACCAGGTTGAAGCCGAGCAGGTTTGAGCTGAAGCGAAACAGGTCACGGATCGCCCCGCGGTCCCAGATCCACCGCGGCCGCCAGCCGCTGGTCCGCCACAGCAGCGTCACCCTGATCGCGCTCATGCTCAGCGTCCAGATCGCCAGGCTCCACACGCCCGCCCCGAGCAGGGCCGCGGCGATGGCCAGGCTCCCTGACCCCACCATGGCCGCGAGGTCGATCACGACGATGGGCCGGAAGCGCAGGGCCCTGCGCAGCAGCGCGACGTGCACGATCGACAGCGACGTGAGCAGGAAGTCCAGCGACAGCACGAGCGTCAGCACGACGAGGATCGGGTGCTTGAAATACCACGCCACCAGCGGCGATGAAGCCGCGACGGCGAGCATGAGGGCCGCGCCGACGGCGAGGCTCAGCCAGAAGACGCTCGATCGGTGCGTCTCGTCGATCTCGCTGCGCTGAATGAGCGCCGAGCCGAAACCGACGTCGCGGAAGATCGTCGCGAACCCCGTGAGGACGGCGGTCATTGCAATCAGGCCGAAGTCGCCCGGCGCCAGCAGCCGCGCGAGGACGATGATGATCGTGAAGCTCAGCCCCCGTGCCGCGGCCTGCGCGCCGACGCTCCACACCAGGGCGGAGACGGTCCGATGGCGGAAGGCGCCGCGAGCGGCGGCGGGAGCAGCAAGAGCCAGTTCGCCGTGCATGCGATTCATTTATCGTCCGGAAATCTGCTCGCTTTGAGTCCTGTCGCTCGGTCAGGTCGCCGATAACTCCGACGTGAACGACCTGCGTGTCGGTATTCTCGGGTTCGGCGGGGCCGGGATGGCGCACGCCGTCGTGTACGACCGCCTGCCCGGATGCGCGGTCACCCGTGTCTTTGACCCCAAGCCGCAGGCCCATCGCCGCGCGGCCGAGATCGTTCCGAAGGCGTCGGTCTTCGACTCGATGGACGGGTTCCTTGACGAGCTCGATGTCGTGTCGGTGTGCACGCCCGACGACACGCACGCCGAGTACATCGCCGCCGCCCTGGCCCGCGATGTTCACGTGCTCACGGAAAAGCCCCTCACCTGCTCCGTCGACGGCATCCGCACGATCAAGACGGCCGAGTCCGCCAGCGCGGCCACGGTCGGGGTGCTGCACCAGATGCGCTTCGTGCCGCTGTTTCAGAAGATGAAGGAGGCCGTCGACAGCGGCGTGCTCGGGGCCCTCGCGTTCATCGAGGGCTACTACGTGCACGACCTCACGGTGCGGGCCTTCAAGTACGACGACTGGCGGGCGACCTCCGACGCTACCCCGATGGTCTACGCCGGGTGCCACTTCGTCGACCTGCTCCGCTGGCTCACCGGTGAGGAGCCCCACGAGGCGTTCGCAATGGCGGGCCATGTGGCGTTCCCCCGCTACCCCGAGTCCGATCTCAACGCCGCCCTGCTGCGGTTCCCCTCAGGGGCCGTGGGCAACGTCGTGGTGTCGATCGGCACCGCCGGGCCCCAGGACCACTCGGTGCGGATCTACGGCAGCGAGGGCAGCATCGACAACAGCGCACTGTTCGACGCCGAGTCGAAGTGGGTGCGCACATTGCACAAGCCCCGGCTGCTGCACCGCGACCTCCTGCGGAGCCCCTGGTACCTGCGGGCCCGCGGGATCCTGCAGCAGATCGGCGCGCACGCGCCATCGCGGCTCATCGTGGAGTGCTTCGAGACCCTGAGGAAGATCGCGCCGGGGCCCCAGGCCGAGTACGGGCCGCGGCACTTTCCGGTGCGTCTGTACGAGCACGGGCTGGCGTGCCTGGGGGCGATCCGCAACTTCGTGCAGGCCGTCCGGGGCGACGAGCCGGTTGCCTGCACCGTTGACGACTCCGCCCGCACCGTGCTGGCCTGTCTCGCCGGCGTCGAGTCGTTCCGCACGAATCGGCCGGTCCCGGTCAAGACCCTGGCGGAAGTGCTTTAGACCACCGGCTCAGGTCCCGGCCGATGATCCGGCCGAGACGCTCCACCTCCGGCTGGAACTCCTGCTGGAGCTGCGCTCTCAGCTCGACCGCCAGCGCGGCCCGCGGCGTCCGTTTCACGTTCAGAACGCTGAGCCGTTGCGTGACGCGTTTCCGCAGGGTGCGGGAGGGAAGCAGCGCGGTGACCAGCCGCTTCACGGGCCTCGGGGGCTCGCGGATCATCCGGTCGAGCCCGCGGCTCCTCACCGTCGTGTTGGCGTTGTACACCTTGAAGTCCACCGCGAACTTGGGATCCACGTTCAGGAATTGCAGGGTGTCGCGGTACGTGCCGTGCGGGTCGGTGGCGAAATCCTCGAACACGATGAAGTGAACGTGGTCGGGCCCGAAGGTCTCCAGGTACCGTTGAACCTGCTCGGCCAGCCTCGCCGTTTCCCGGTAGAAGAGCCATTGGGGAGGGTGATGGGCGGCGGCGGGCATCTGCTGACCGTTCTTTCGTTGCGTCTCCGCCGCGAGGGCCTCGCCGAAGTCCTCGATGTCCTCAACATGGCTGAACAGCAGCTGGCTGTGCAGCGAGTGCAGCATGTCCACGGGGTTGCGCAGCATGATGATGATGTCGGCCTGGGGACACGCCGCGCGGATGCCGTGCGCGGCCTGCTTCGAGTACAGATAGCTCTCCGACGCCTCGCCGACCCGCTTCTCGTGCCCGGCGCCGGCGAAAAATGACAGGTACTCGTCGCGGTCGCGGCAGTTGCCGGGGGATTCCAGGTCGGTGTTGAAGTAGTTGATCCACTTCGTCGCCGGCATGTAGATGTCCGGGTGCTGCCGCAGGTACTCGTACATCGAGGTCGTGCCGCTCTTGGCGGCGCCGACGATGAAGAAGTCTGGCGTTCTCATGACCGGAAGCGCGTGGCCAGGTACTGGCCGGTGGGAAGCGTGTACGTGAAGTAGTCGCGGCGCCGGGCCATGTCCTCGTCGACCGCCTTCATCAGGCCGTGACACGACTCGAAGCCGTAGTCGTCGTAGACGATGACCCCGCCGGGCACCACGCGGTCCAGCAGCCAGTCGTTGACGTCCCGCACCGAGCTGTACAGGTCGCAGTCCACGTGGGCGAGCTTGAGCGAGAGATCGTCGTGTCCCGGCAGCGTGTCACGGAAGAAGCCGGCCACGACCTCGACATTGGCGAAGTCCGCGAACCGCTGCTTGACCTCGTCATGGTCGGCGGTCATGGCCCCCTCACTCCAGTACTCGTCCTCGGCCCGGTCGCTGGCCGGCATGCCCTGGAAGCTGTCGAAGAGAACGAACCGGCTGTCGTCGCCGAGGGTCTCGAGGGCGTGGGCGATCTGGATCGCGGTGTGGCCCATGTAGCAGCCGAACTCGGCGATCGCGCCCCGCACGCCGGCCGCGACCACGTTGCGCAGCGCCTGGATCACGATGATCTGGCGGTCCAGCTTGCCGGGGTACCGCTCCCAGATGTTGTCGAGCCCCGCCCGCGTGAAGTGCTGGGCGGACACCAGCCCCGACGAGAGGGCTCTCCAGCGCTCGCACACCGCCTGCGGCGTCGTGGAGGGCCGGCCTGACCAGCCGGCCATGCCTTTGACCCGGCGCACTACGGGGCGAAGCATTGCCTTCATCGCTGCTATCTTCGTCCACCGTGATGAGACCCCTTAGAGAAACATGAGCGTCGATGAAAACGTCTACCGGTGGGCGCTGGCGAGCATCCTGGTCGTGGGCTTCGGCGTGGGCGGATTCTTTCGCGCCAGGGCCGACCGGGTCGCCGGCCGCGTCTCGCGGCGGGGCGACGGTCCGCTGGTGATGATCGGCCTGATCGTCGGCGGTCTGGGCGCCCTGTGTGCCCTGCTGGCATACCTGGTCAATCCGGCGTGGATGGCGTGGTCTCAGCTGACGCTGCCGGCGTGGCTGCGGCTGGCGGGCATCCCGCTGGGGCTGATCGCGCTGGGGCTGTTCACGTGGGTCTTCGTATTCCTGGGCAGCAACGTCACCCCGACCGCCCAGACCCGCGAGCAGCACACGCTGGTCACGGGCGGGCCCTACCGGTGGGTGCGTCACCCGATGTACTCGACGGGAGTCGTCCTGTTCGGCTCATACTTCCTGCTCACGGCCAACTGGCTCATCGTCGTGCTGTGCCTCGCCGCGTTCACGGTTCTCATCGCCCGCACCACCGCCGAGGAAGCCAACCTCGTCGCCCGTTTCGGCGATGAATACCGCGCATACCGGCAGCGCACCGGTCGTTTCCTACCCCGACTGCGACGTTGACGCCGCGGGGCCGCCGGCAGCCTGTCTGCCCGTGCGATCGTGGACGTTCGTCGGGCCGCCGCATCGGGCCGTCCCCCGACCGCTGACCCAAACCTCTCTCCACTAGAACGGCAGCTGGACCATCGCGCGGACGCCGTCGGAGCGGTAGCCGTCGGCGAAGTCGCCGGAGTACCCGATGGCGACGTTGAGGCTGTTGTCCATGCGGAAGCCGATCCCCAACCCTGCCGTCCAGAAGCTGTCCACCGAGGCCTCCTCCAGGAACAGCGTGTAGACCCCGGTGGCGTAGAGATAGAAGTGATCACCGTGCCGGAAGGTCGCCTTGAGACCGTTCTTGAAGATCTCCTGGCTGATGTTCGGGTCGAACTTGAAGTCCTCGTACTGCAGCGTGATGCTGCTGTGGTAGCTCAGCTGGGAGCTGGCCGAGAGCGTGATCGAGTCCCAGTCGAGCAGGACCGTGCCCAGCAGCCCCCCGCCGCCGATGAGCCCGCCGGCGACGAGGTCGATCGACCCCGACGCGGCCAGCGTCCCGAACGGGACCACCCGAAGGCCGAAGGGTTTGCCCTCGTCGGGCGTGATGACGTTGATGGGCAGGGCCACCGTGGTCTGGACATTGAGAATGTCCGAGCCCTCGATCTCGTGATAGGTGATGGGCACGAGCACGGCCAGCGACGTCCTCTTGTCGAAGGCGTACTCCAAGGAGAGAGCGAGGGCCACGCTGTTGCCGTTGCCGACGTCGGTCGTGATCGAGTCGTAGTAGCTGTCGAGACGCCCGCGGATCCCGGGCTCGAACTCCTGCGTCTCCAGCCGCCGGCGCTCGGCGACGGTGAGATCGGCATGCAGGCCAAAGCGGTCGAAGACGTAGGACGCCGACAGCGCCGTCGTCGACAGGGGCGACCCGTCCGTGACCGCGATCAACGACAGCTGGTTGAGCTGGCTCAGGAACGCCGAGAGCTGGTCGGCGATGTTGTCCTCGATGAACTGCTCCAGTTGGGCCCACAGGTCGGTGCCGCTGAAGTTGAACGTCTGGGCTCCCGCCCCCAGGATCGTGAACGTGATCGACGCGGTCTGGGCGGTGGGATCGACCGTGATGTTGATGACGTCGGCGATCCCCGCGAAGCTGATGTCCGCCGAGAACGCGGCGCCGCTGAACGACGAAAACGCGCCGCTGGCGTTGACGAGCTGGCTGAGCAGATCCGGCAGGCTCGACCCCCCCACCGTCAGGTCGGGGACGCCCATGCCGTCGGTATTGGTGACGAAGATCGACCAGAGGTCCTGGGCCTTCGCCGTCGATGCGGGCAGCGTCACCGCGACCACCACAAGGACGATCCTGAGCCATTGCCCCGATCTGCCTCCGCGAGCAGGCCTCATGGATTCCTGCATCGTCCAAAGCCCGGGGTCCGTTAACCTCGACTCGCCGATTCAGCGCGTGCGGATCGAGCCGGGCCCCGGCATCGGCCCCCGGCCGCGTCTACAATCGGTCTGGTGGCCACCGGCCACAGGAGCGATTGGCATGCCGTACTACTTCAAGCTCGGCCAGCTTCCCCCGAAGCGGCACATCCAGTTCCGTCGCCCCGACGGGGCCCTGTACTCCGAGGAGGTCTTCGGCACCGAGGGCTTCGCCGGCCCCACCACCACCCTCTACCACATTCACCCCCCCACCCAGGTGACGGGGTGGAAGACCCTCTACTCGACGGCCCCGGAGTACGTCGAGGTGGACACGATGCGCATGCGGCATCTCAAGACGATGCCCAGCCCCCCGAAGGGCGATCCGATCACCGGCCGGGTGATCCTGTTCGGCAACTCGGACTGCGAGATGAGCCTGTGCGTCCCGGCCGAGCCCATGGGCTACCACTACAAGAACGGCCAGGGCGACGAGTGCCTCTTCGTGCACCACGGATCGGGCACCGTCTTCACGATGTTCGGCACCCTGCAGTTCGGCCCCAAGGACTACATCGTCATCCCCAAGGGGACCATCTACCGGATGGTCTTCGACGAGCCCAAGCCGGGCGAGCCGAACCCGCGATTCCTGGTGATCGAGACGGCCAACGGCTCGCACATCCTGCCGCCGCCGCGGTATCTCTCCAAGAAGAGCGCCCAGTTCCTCGAGCACGCGCCGTACTGCGAGCGCGACCTGCGCCCGCCGGAGCTGCCGCTCACCTATGACGAGTCCGGCCAGTTCGAGGTGCGGATCAAGGCCCGCGACAGCGTGCACAGCTACATCTACGACTACCACCCGCTCGACATCGTCGGCTGGGACGGCTGCTACTACCCGTACCTCTTCAACATCGACGACTTCAGCCCGATCACCGGCAAGCACCACATGCCGCCGCCGACGCACCAGACGTTCGAGGCTCACAACTTCGTGATCTGCTCCTTCTGCCCGCGCACGCTCGACTGGCACCCGCAGGCGATCCCCATCCCCTACACCCATTCCAACATCGACTCCGACGAGGTCCTCTACTACGTGGACGGCAACTACAAGGCCCGCAAGGGCATCGAGATCGGATCCATGACCCTGCACCCGCAGGGCATTCCCCACGGGCCGCACCCCGGCACGGTGGAGGCCTCGCTTGGCAAGAACTGGACCAACGAGCTGGCGGTCATGTGCGACACGTTCCGCCCGCTCTTTCCCACCAAGGCGGCGCTGGGGCTCGACGACCCCGTCTACCCTGAGAGCTGGAAGGGCGAGCACTTCCCCAAGACCGCCGGGACCCACCATCCCGACGGCGAGGCGAAGACGCCCGCGCCGGTGGCTGAAGCAGTTGACACGAGTGGTTGAGAGGCGAGAGATGCGACGACAATCCGTGGCTGATCGGTTCCGGTTCATCCCCGCCGTCTGCGTGCTCGTCGCGCTGGCCGTCGCCGGCTGCGGCGACTCGGCCGCGCCCGAGGGCACGGCGGCGGCGGCCTCGGAGTCGGCGGTGACGCCGGTCCCGTCCGCGCCGACGCGGCCGCCCGGCACGGCGCAGCCGCCGGCCGAGGGGGCCACGGCCGACGCCGGCACCGGCCAGAGCACCACCGGACCCCTGCTGCCGGCCACGGCGACGGCGCCCCCCATCGTCTTCGAGCCGCGGTCGATGAACCTCGGGCTGCTGGCGGAGGGGGCGTCGGGCACCGGCACCGTCAAGGTGCGCAACGTCGGCAACCGCCCCATCAAGATCCTCACCACCCGCGCGAGCTGCGCGTGCACCTATGCCGCCGACCTCGCGGGCACGGTGCTGGCCACCGGCGAGGCGGTGGACCTGACCGCGACGCTCACGCCCAAGCCGGGTCTGGGCAACAAGCGCGAGCAGATCCGTGTCATGGCCGAGGGCTACTCCGGCTACGTCGAGGTCGACGTCCTGGGCGAGGTGGTGCTTCCCATCCGGGCCATCCCCGCCGCGGTGGAGGCGTACAAGGTCGGGCTTGCGGGCCAGGTGGTCGTCACGTCGCTCGACGAGAAGCCGTTTCGGATCATCCGCGCCGGCGGCCGCCCGCCGGTCTTTGTCGGGTTCGACCCCGCCGTGGACGCCCCCCGCAACTCATACACGCTGCGCTGGGACCTCGAGGGCTACACCCGGGAGACGATGCCGTGGTGGTGGGTCGTCGAGACGGACCGGCCCGACACGCCGCTGGTGGACCTGCGTATCCAGCACGAGTGGACCAAGGTCGCCAGGAACCCCCCGCCGCTGTGGATCCGCGGCGACCTGCGTGTGCTCGCCGGCGTCCTGCGGCCCGGACAGACCTACGAGTTCAAGACCAAGCTCAAGTACAACCCCAAGGGCCGCGCCGATCCCCGCGCGCCGCTGGTGCAGGCCGCGACGCCCGGCATCATCGCGGAGCTGCTCTCGCACGAGGTCGTGGGCACCGAGGTCCACCTCACGGTGCGGGTCACCGTGCTCCGCGCCGACCCCGGGCTCCTCTTCGAGCAGATCGACATCACCTCCGGCGGGTTCATGTCGCCCGTGTGGTTGATTGCGACGCTGGACGCGTGAGCCGAAACGCCCGCCATGCTGCGCTGCTGCTCATTGCGATCGGTGGCCTCGTCGCGGCCGCGGGTTCATCCAAGCCGCAGGAGAAGCCGGTACCCAAGGAGAAGGTCGTGATCGGGGGCGAGACGTTCGAGCTGGAGCTGGCGGCCGACGATCGGACGCGGCGGCGGGGCCTGGCCGGACGCGACCAGATCGACGATCACGGCGGGATGCTCTTCGTTTACCGTCACGCGTGGCGGCGCTCGTTCTGGATGAAGGACTGCCTGGTCGATATGGACGTTCTGTTTCTCGACAGCCGCGGACGGATCGTGCGGGTGCACGAGATGAAGGCCGAGCCGCCGCAGAAGCCCGACGAGCCGCGGCGGGTCTACGAGCGGCGGTTGAAACTCTACGGCAGCAGCCGGCCGATGCAGTTCGCCATCGAGCTGAAAGCGGGCTCGATCGATCGCCTTGATCTCGAGCCGGGGCCGGTGATCGAGCTGGACCTGCCCCGGCTCAAGAAGCTCGCCCGGTAGTCGCCCAGGGAGACGCCATCGTGGTCCGCGCCGTCGCAACGCTGCTTGTCGCCGTCTCGCTGAACCTGCCGCTGGCGTCGGCGGCCGAGATCACGCCCGAGCAGGCCAGGACGCTCGCCCAGGAGGCGACGCTCTTCGGCTTCGCCATCGTCGCGAGCTACCGGGCTCTGTACGACGGGGTCGTGGATCGGTCGTCGCCGGGCTACGCGCCGCTCAACACGTTCCGCCACACGCCGCGGCTTTCCGGCCCCAGGGACACGGTCGAGGCGTCGGCGGATCACGACACGCTCCGGTCGGTGGCGTTTCTCGACCTGCGCGCGGAGCCCATCGTGCTGGAGGTGCCCGCGGTGAGGGATCTCTACTACTCGATGCAGCTGTGCGACCTGGTGACGGACAACTTCGCCTACGTCGGCACCGCAGCGACGGGCTCGGACCCCGGCCGCTGGGTGATCGTGGGTCCCGGCTGGAAGGGCGACCTGCCGGGTCCCGGCGAGGTGAGCGGGATCATCCCCGCCCCGAGCTGGTTCGTCATGGTCGCGGGCCGCACCGAGGTGGGCAGCGTCGATCACCTCGGCGACTCGATCGCGATCCAGGAGGGCTACCGGCTCACGCCGCTCAGCGTGCTGCTCGACCGGCCCCCGCCGGCCCTCCCGCCGGCGCCGCGATGGCCGGCCTTCTCCGACGCCAGGACCTGCTCCGCGAGCGAGTTCTTCGCGCAGCTGAGCGATCTGATGCAATGGCACGTCCTGCCGCCCCGGGAATTCGACATGCGGCGACGACTGGCGCGGATCGGCGTCGTGCCCGGAGGCGACTTCAGCCTGAACGCGTTCTCCCCGCCGGTCGGGGCGGCGATCGAGGACGGCCTGGAGGCGGGGCGGGCCATCATCGAGACCCGCGTTCGCCACCTCGGCACCAGCGTCAACGGCTGGCAGATGCCGCCGGCCAACACGGGCCGCTTCGGGACCGACTACTTGAATCGATCCGCCGTCGCATGGGAATCCATCCACGCCGACAGCCCCGCCGCGGTGACTCGCGCCACCGCCCGGATCGACCACACCGGCCAGCCGCTGGACGGCGGCACCGGTGAGTATCAGCTGACGTTCGAGTCGCAGCCGCCCGTCGAGCACTTCTGGTCGGTGACCCTCTACGACGCCGAGACGCGATCGATGATCCCCAACCCGGTGCACCATTACGCGCTGGGCCACCGGGAGATGGACTTCCGCCTCGGCCGCGACGGCGACCTGACGATCTACATCCAGCACCGCTCGCCCGGCCGGCGCAAGGAAGCCAACTGGCTGCCGGCGCCGCAGCGCCCCTTCTACCTGGTTCTGCGTCTCTACGGCCCCGGCCCCGAGGTGCTTGACGGCACGTACCGCATCCCCCCAGTTGTGCGTGTGAAGTGACCCCGGCTCACGCCGGGTGACACCGTGGCCCCGGTTGCGGACCCGACCACGCAGAAGAATAGGGCAGGATTCCGGTAGGCGGGCGACGGGGCCGCGGCCATCATTAGAACATATCGCCCGTCCGTCCTGAACGACCGGCGAGCGTTCCCGGAACCGATCAACCCAACCAAATGAAGGGAGTCTGAGCCATGCGTTTCGCGCGGAAGGTGGATTTCACCATCAAGAGTGGACAGGAGAAGGAGTTCACGCGGTTCTTCGAGAGCAAGATCGCCCCGATCCTCCAGAAGCAGAAGGGGTTCCAGGATGAGCTGGTGCTCACCGCCGGCCATCAGGCGACCGCCATCAGCCTGTGGGATACGCGTCAGCACGCCGAGAGCTACGACAAGACGGCGTATCCGCAGGTTCTGGAGTCACTCAAGCCCTTCATCGAGGCGACCCCCAGGGTACAGGCCTGCGAAGTGCCGTACACCACACTGCACGCGATCGTCTGACCCTGCCGTCGAAGACCCGCTACGACATGGGGCCCCGGATCGGGGCCTCTTTTCGTTGCCGGCGGCGCACGGACAGAAGCGACAACGCGAGCATCGGCACCGCGGCGGGAGCTCGCGGCCGCCCCCGCGGCGGGCAACAACGTGTTCCATCGTCAGCACGACCGGGCGGCGATCACCGGTCGCGAAAATCACTGCAAATCAGGGCGTCAGTGCCGGCCGGACGACCCCGCGGCAGTCGCCGAAGCCGATGCGGGCCGCGCCGGGCTTCTCGCAGTAGGCCTTGATCGTCACCTCGTCGCCGTCGGCGAGGAACCTGCGCTCGGTGCCGTCGGGCAGCGTGATGGGCTTGGTGCCGCGCCAGGTGCGCTCCAGAAGACAGCCGCGGGACTCCTCGGTGGGGCCGGAGATGGTCCCCGTGGCCAGGAGGTCGCCGGGACGCATGTTGCAGCCGGTGGACGTGTGGTGGACGAGCATCTGAGACATCGTCCAGTACATGTCGGTGAAGGAGCCGCGGCTCACACGCAGGGGCTCGGTGCCCGCGTCACGCATGGCCTGCGAAGACACGTAGACCTCGACGGTGATGTCGTACGCCGCGTCGCCGGTCGGCCGGAGATACTCCAGCACGGGCGGGTCGTCGGGGCCGCGTTGCGGGCCCGGCACGCGAAACGGCTCCAGGGCCTCGAGCGTCACCACCCACGGGCTCACCGTGGTCGCGAAGTTCTTGGCGTTGAAGGGGCCCAGCGGTTGGTACTCCCACTTCTGTACGTCGCGAGCCGACCAGTCATTGACAATGACCATCCCGAAGATGTGGTTCAGGGCCGTGCTCATGGCCACCGGCTCCCCCATGTCGTTGCCGGGGCCGACGAAGAAACCCATCTCCAGCTCGTAGTCGAGCAGACGCGAAGGGCCGTAGGTCGGCGCCGCCGCGTCGTCGGCCTTGGTCTGGCCCCGGGGGCGGCGCACCGGGGTGCCGCTGGCCACGATCGAGCTCGACCGCCCGTGGTAGCCGACGGGCAGGTGCTTGTAGTTGGGAAGCAGCGGGTTCTCCGGCCGGAACATCGAGCCCACATTGGTCGCGTGGTGCACCGACGCGTAGAAGTCCGTGTAGTCGCCGATGACCGCCGGCACCTGGGGCTCCACGTCGCTCAGGGCCGGCAGGCACTTCGCCCGCAGCGCCGCGTCGTCGCGGAGCGTCGCCGTGTCGGCGGCCAGCAGCCGGCTGACGGTCCGCCGCACCGCCGACCAGGTGTCGCGTCCCTGCCCCATGAAGTGATTCAGTGAAGTCGCCGACAGCGCGCAGGCGGCCTGCGGCGTGATCCCCTCCAGGATCCTCGCCTCCACGCACGCTGACAGGTCGAGCACGTGGTCACCGATGGCGACACCGATCCGCGGGTCGTCATCGGAGCCGGCGCGGCGGAACACACCGAACGGGAGATTCTGGATCGGGAACTCCCCGTGCCCGTGCGCCGAGTCGATCCAGCTTGTCAGCGTCGGGTC
Source organism: Phycisphaerales bacterium (assembly GCA_041580235.1). Classification (GTDB taxonomy): domain Bacteria; phylum Planctomycetota; class Phycisphaerae; order Phycisphaerales; family SM1A02; genus JADFOJ01. Next base: position 3,967 of record JBFGEG010000071.1, on the reverse strand, counting down.
GAGGGTGGGGTCCGCCATGGTCTGTGTCATGGGCATCGCAGTTCTAAAGGAGTCTCAGGGATCGCAGGTCGTCCAGCGGCTCGACAAACGAGCAGCTGCCGAAGGAGATCGCGAAGTGAAGCCGTGTCTCTTCGACCTGCTCCAGGGTCAGGGCGTGGTCGCCGTAGACCAGCTCCGTCTCGCCGAACTCGAACGCGTCGGGCGACGGCTCGGTCAGGACCTGCTGCAGCGCCGGCTCGTCGAGCTTCTTCGCCCGCGCCAGAGCGGCGGCCGTAAAGACGTTGAGAAAGCCGAACTCGTCGGCCCCCACCGCCTCGGCGTGGTGATGCAGCGGATGGTGCAGCCCGGCGGTGGCCTTGAAGGGCAGGTCCGCCGCCGCGCAGGCGGCGATGAACCGCGCGAGACGCGGCGGTGACGGGTACGCCGCCGCTTCGGTGCCCCCGGTCCTGATCTTGGCCCCGGCGTCGCTGCCGGCCAGGGCCGCCGCGAGGCCGCGGGGGTCGGCGTCGCCGGCAAGCTCGAAGAACGGGAACAACGCGTCGGGAATCAGGTTCAGGGCGTCGTCGATCGAATCGGGGTCGGAGCCGCGCAGCTCGATGACGCCGATGCGGGCCAGTCCCCGCGACGGGTCGGCATGGGTCTCGTTGAAGACCGTGACCCGCTCGAGGCTCTCGGGCAGTCCGGCGTCGCCGGCGGGCGGGACGAGGGCCGCGATCTGCCACGGCTCGGTTCCGAGCGTGGCGGGCAGCAGGGTCGCCGCGTGGGTCTCGAGCTCGTCGAGTCGGGCCGCGGGCACGACCAGACGCCCCAGCATCCACGCGTCGGGACCGGTGAGGTACTCGGCGTAGTGACGCACCGTGGTCGGCATGTCGAGCACGGCGGGCGGGAAGAGGCCCGCGTAGTCCACGATGCCGGCCAGCAGCGTCCTGAGGGTGGGTGTTTCAGTCTGTACGGTCATGGTTGAGCTTTCTCGATTCGGGCCCACGTGTCGCGCAATGGGACCGTCCGGTTGAAGACCGGCCGGCCGGCCGTGGTGTCGGGATCGACGCAGAAGTAGCCCAGCCGCTCGAACTGGCACCGGTAGCCGGGTTCGGCGGCGCCGAGGCCCGGCTCGACGCGGCACGAGCTCAGGGTCTCCAGCGAGTTGGGGTTGAGGTCGTCGAGGTAGTTGCCGCCGCCGGCGCCGGGCACGGGGACGGCGAAGAGTCGATCGTACAGACGCACCTCGGCCTCCAGGGCGTGGGCCGCCGACACCCAGTGCAGCGTGGCCTTCACCTTGCGTCCGTCGGGTGCGTCGCCGCCGCGGGTGGCGGGGTCGTAGGTGCAGTGCAGCTCGATCACCTCGCCCGCGTCGTCCTTGACCACGTCGGTGCACGTGACGAAGTAGGCGTAGCGGAGCCGGACCTCCCGGCCGGGAGCCAGCCGGAAGAACTTCCGCGGCGGGTCCTCGCGGAAGTCGTCGCGCTCGATGTACAGCTCGCGTGAGAACGGGACCGGGCGGGTCCCCGCCGACGGGTCCTCGGGGTTGTTGACCGCCTGGAGCTGCTCGTCCTGGCCCTCCGGGTAGTTGTCGATGATCACCTTCAGCGGCCGCAGCACGCCCATGACCCGGGGGGACCGCTTGTTGAGATCGTCGCGGACGCAGTGCTCCAGCAGCTCCAGGTCCGTCACGCTGTTGAACTTGGTCACGCCGATCTTCTCGCAGAAGGTCCGGATCGACTCCGGCGTGTAGCCGCGTCGCCGCAGTCCCGCCAGGGTGGGCAGACGCGGGTCGTCCCAGCCGTCGACATGACCGCCCTGGACGAGCTCGACGAGCTTCCGCTTGCTCACGATCGTGTGGCTGGGCGTGAGCCGGGCGAACTCGATCTGCTGCGGGTGGTAGATGCCGATCTCGTCCAGCAGCCAGTCGTACAGCGGGCGGTGGTCCTCGAACTCCAGCGTGCACAACGAATGGGTGATGCGCTCGATCGAGTCCGACTGGCCGTGGGCCATGTCGTACATGGGGTAGACGCACCACGTGTCGCCCGTGCGATGGTGCGTGGCGTGCAGGATGCGGTAGAGCACCGGATCCCGCAGATTGATGTTGGGCGAGGCCATGTCGATCTTCGCCCGCAGGACCTTGGATCCGTCGGGGAACTCGCCCGCCTTCATGCGCTGGAAGAGGTCGAGGTTCTCCTCCACCGAACGGTTGCGGTGGGGACTGTCCCGCCCCGGGCTCGTCAGCGTGCCGCGGTGCTCGCGGATCGCCTCGGCGGTGAGGTCGTCCACGTACGCCTTGCCCTTGCGGATCAGCGTGACCGCGTACTCGTAGAGCTGCCCGTAGTAGTCCGACGCGTAGTACTCGTGCTCGCCCCAGTCGAAGCCCAGCCACCGCACGTCGTGCTTGATCGCGTCGACGAAGTGCTGCTCCTCCTTGGTGGGGTTGGTGTCGTCGAACCGCAGATGGCAGGTGCCGTTGTTCTCGGCCGCGATGCCGAAGTCCAGGCAGATCGCCTTGGCGTGGCCGATGTGCAGGTAGCCGTTGGGCTCCGGCGGAAACCGCGTGACCACTCGACCGTCGAACTTGCCGGTCTTGGCGTGCTCGGCCACGATCTCGCGGACGAAGTCGAGCGATGGTCTGGCTTGGGCGGTGCTCATTCGGTCCTCGCCGCCTCGCGCAGGTGCAGGCAGCGTTTCATGCGTGTGATAACGGCGTCGCGACCCAGGATCGCCAGCGTATCGAAGATCGCCGGGCTGATCGTACCCCCGCTGACGGCGATACGGAGGGGCTGGGCCACCTTGCCGAGCTTGCCGCCGGCATGACCCTCGGCGTACGCGGTCACCGCCCCCTCCAGCCCCCCCACCGTCCAGTCCGTCACCGCCGAGAGCACCGGGGCCAGCGCCTCCAGGTGGGCGTAGCCGTTGGGATCGCCGCCGGTGAGGGCCTTCCGGGCGGCCTTGGACTGCTCATAGACGATCTCGTCGTCGGGGATGACCATGAACCGGCAGCTGCGGTACGGGTCCTGTAGCGTCTTGGAGCGCGACCGGTTCATGGCCGCGAAGGGCTCGAAGCGGTCGGCCCCCAGCCGCTCCAGGAAGTCGGGGTGGTAACGCTCGCCGTAGGCCCGCAGCTTGGCCGTGAACGTCTCGACCGGCATCGCCTGAAGGGCGTCGAGGTTGAAGGCGAGCAGCTTGTCGCGGTCGAACTTCGCCGGCGACTTGATGATCCGGTCGAGGTCGAAGTGCTCGATGAAGAACTGCGTGTCGAACTTCTCGCGGTCCTCGCCCGGCGACCACCCCAGCAGGGCCAGGTAGTTCATGAGCACCTCCGGCAGGTAGCCGGCGCGGCGGAAGTCCTCGACGTCGATCTCCGGAACCTCGATGCCCAGGGCGTCGGCGAGGCACACCGCGCTGTCCAGCTCGAGCTGGTGGTCCTTGGCGGACCGCCACCAGTGCCAGTGCTCCTCAGAGATCGCGGGCTCGCCGGCGGGGCCTGCCGGCGGGTGCTCCAGGCCGCGCTGGGTGACGACGCGACGCAGCGTCTTGTCCTTGTCGCGCTTGGACATCTTCGAGCCGTCCGGATTGAAGATGAGCGAGATGTGCGCGTAGGTCGGCCGGCGGAACCCCAGGGCGTCCTGCATGAGGACATGACGGGCCGTGTTGTAGAGATGCTCCTCGCCCCGAATCACGTGAGAGATCTCCATGAGCTCGTCGTCGACGACCACCGCGAAGTGGTAGATCGGGTAGCCGTCCGCCTTGAGGATCACGAAGTCATCCATCTCGGCCACGCCCACGCTGACCTCGCCGCGAACGACGTCGGTGAACGCGACCTCGCCCGTGTCGGGCACCTTGAACCGCACGACATAGGGGCGGTCCTCGGCGAGGTATTGCTCGACGGTCGCCGCGTCGAGGTTGAGGGCCGCCCGGTCGTAGCGGTACGCGCCGCCGGCCGCCTCGGCCGCCCACCGGGCGGCCGCGAGCACTTCCG
>JBFGEG010000070.1:0-19395 GCA_041580235.1 Phycisphaerales bacterium | reverse complement strand
TCGCCGGCTCGCTCACCCGGCCACAGCCAGAATCCCCGATGGTAACGCCATGAACCCGCGCTCGGAAACCGACCCCGCCGACAGGCACCGGTCCCTGGCCGTGCTGCGGGCCATGATCGACGCCGTCGATCACGAGGTCCTTGGGCTGCTGGCGCGGCGCAATGCCCTCGTCGGCGAGATCGCCGCCTGGAAACGCGCCCACGGCGTGGCCATTCGAGACCTCCAGCGGGAGCGGGAGATCATCGCCGATCGCCGCCGGCGAGCGGAGCGTGTCGGTGTCCGGCCGGAGATCGTGGAGAGCATGCTGCGGTTGCTGCTGTGGGCCAGCCGCGATCAGCAGGCGGCCCTGCGGGCCGAGGTTCCGCCCGACATCGCCCAGCGGACGGTCGCCGTCGTCGGCGGCTCGGGCGAGATGGGCCGATGCATGGCCCGGCTCTTTGCCGACCTCGGCCACGCGGTCATGGTCGCCGATCTCGACACGGAGCTGTCCCCCGACGAAGCCGCGTCCGTCGCCGACGTCGTGATCATCAGCGTGCCCATCGACGCCACCGTCGAGGTGATCCGCCGGCTGGGTCCGAAGGTGCGCCCCGACTCGCTGCTCATGGACGTGACCTCGATCAAGGCCGCGCCGCTCAAAGCGATGCTCGACTGCAGCCGGGGCAGCGTGGTGGGCACGCACCCCCTCTTCGGGCCGTCGGTGCACTCGCTCCAGGGACAGCGCATCGTGGTGACCCCCGGCCGCGGCGACGAGTGGCGGGTATGGCTGGAGCAGATGCTTCGCGCCCGCGGGCTCACCATCAAGCGGGCGACCCCGCAGGAGCACGACCGGGCGATGGCCGTGGTGCAGGTGCTCACCCACTTCTCCACCGAGGTCGTGGGCAAGGCCCTGGCCGCCCTGGGCGTCCCGCTGGACGAGACGCTCAACTACACGTCGCCCGTGTATCTCATGGAACTGCTCATGACGGCCCGGCACTTCGCCCAGTCGTCGGACCTGTACGCCTCCATCCAGATGTCCAACCCCCAGCTCGACGAGGTGACCAACGCCTTCGTGCGGGCCGCCGAGGAGCACAAGCAGGCCATGGAATCCGGCGACCATGCCGCCATCAGGAGCGTCTTCGACGAGGTCCGGACCTTCTTCGGCCCCTTCACCGACCAGGCCCTGGAGCAGTCGAGCTTCATGATCGATCGGCTGGTGGAGCGGATGTAAGAGAAGAAGGGTTGGGGGTCGGGGAGGGGCCGTAGGCGCCGGCGCCGGGGGTGTGCATGACGAGGCGATCGCCGGGGGCGACCTCGGTGCCGTCGATGGGGCCGAGGGGCTCGGTCGTGCCGTCGGCCCGGAGGATGTGCTGGGTGCCGGGCTGTCCGGGTCCGCCGCCGTCCATGCCGTAGGGGCCCGCCGTGCGGTGCTGGCTCAGAATCGACAGCGACATCGGGGCCAGGAACGTGACCTCGCGGATCGTGCCGTCGCCGCCGCGGTACCGGCCGGTGCCGCCGGAGCCCTTGCGCACGGCGAAGCGATCGAGCCGCACGGGGTAGCGGTGCTCGAGGATCTCCGGGTCGGTGATCCGGGTGTTGGTCATGTGGGTGTGCACGGCGTCGGCGCCGTCGAAGCCGGGCCCGGCTCCACTGCCGCCGCAGACGGTCTCGTAGTAGCTGAACTGCTCGGTGCCGAACAGCGTGTTGTTCATCGTGCCCTGGCTGCACGCGCACACACCCAGCGCCTTGAAGAGTGTGTCGACGATCCGCTGTGACGTTTCGACGTTACCGCCGCCCACGGCCGGCGCCAGGCGGGGGTCGTCGGGAAAGTCCGGGTTGAGCATGCCGTGTGGAATCCGGACGTCCACCGCCCGCATGATGCCCTCGTTGAGAGGAAGGGACTCCCCGATCAGCACCCGCAGAACGTAGATCACCGCACTACGCACGACGGCCGGCGTCGCGTTGAGGTTGCCCGGGTGGGTCTCCGCCGTGCCCGCGAAGTCGATCACCGCCCGGTCGCCGGCCAGATCGATTCGCACGCGGATCGGCGCCCCGTCGTCAAGGTGCTCCACGGCCTCGTAGACGCCGTCGTCGAGCTCGGCCAGCGCGCGGCGGGCCAGCGTCTCGGCTCTCGCCTTGAGGGCCGCCATCTGCTCGCCGATGACGTCGGCTCCGTGACGCGCGCCCAGGGCGGCCAGCGCCGTCGCCCCGTGCCGGTTGGCGGCGATCGCCGCCCGCAGGTCGGCGAGGTTGTCGGCCACGGCCCGGGAGGGATACGACGCTTCGCGGAGCCGCCTCTCCAGCCGGTCGAACCGCGGCTCACCCCCGGCGATCACGTGAAGCGGCGGGATCACCACGCCCTCCTCGGCCAGGGTCCCGGCCAGCGGCGGCATCGAGCCGGGCCGGGTGCCGCCGATCTCGGCGTGGTGGGCGCGGCTGGCGGCGTAGCCGAGCAGCGTCGGCCCGTCATGGATGGGCGTGACGACCGTGAGATCGGGGATGTGCGAGCCGCCGTAGGCGGGGTGGTTGGTCACCACGACGTCGCCGGGGGCCATCGCCACCGCGTCACGAAGCGCACGCACGCAGAGGCCCAGCGCCCCCAGGTGAACGGGCATGTGCGGGGCGTGGACGACCAGCTCCCCCTCGGTGTCCAGCAGGGCGCAGGAGAAGTCCAGCCGCTCCTTGACGTTGGTCGAGAGTGCCGTCCGCTGCAGCATCCGGCCCATCTGCCGGGCCACGGACATGAATCGATTCGTGAACAGCTCCCGGCGAACCGCCTCGGTGTGCGTGGCGGTGTCCCCGTTGTCACCGCTTCGCCGCAGAATCAACGCTCCGGCCCCGTCGAGGCCGGCCGTCCAGCCCCCCTCGACGATGGACGCGCTGTACGCGTCGAAGACGAGGGCCGGACCCTCGATCGTCGCTCCGGGTCCGAGCTCGGCGCGGTCGACCGTCGGCACGTCCCGCCAGTCGCCGCCGATCCGGGTCCGCTGATGACCGCTCGCCGCGACCGATCGCGTCTCGACCGACGCCGCCGGCGTCTCGTCGGCAGCGGGCCGCGACGAAGCGACGACCCGGACCGACTCGACCTCCACCGGCTTGCCCTCGGGCAGGTGGCCGTAGACGGCGTGGTAACGCCGGGCGAAGGCGTCCTTGAGATCATTGCTCATCGGAACGCCGATCGAGGTCTCCTGCCCCTGCAGACGCAGGTTGACGACCCGGCGGCGCACCTCGATGAGGCCGGTCGGGATGCCCTCGGCGGCCACCTCCGCCGACGCCCGGCGGCCCAGTTCGTCGATCAGCCGCTGAAGCTCCCCGGAGCGCTCGTCGAGCAGACGAAGCACCTGCCGCTCGGCGAAACGCTCGACGACCGCCCCCCCGAGCCCGTGGGCGCTGAGAAGCGACGCGTCTGCGGGCATCACGATGGTCTCGAGGCCCAGGTGCCGGGCCACGGCGCAGGCGTGCTGGCCGCCGGCTCCGCCGAAGGCCACCAGCGCGTAGTCCGCGGGGTCGTATCCGCGACGGAGCGACACCTCGGCGATCGCGTCGGCCATTCGCTGGTTGGCGATCGCCAGAAACCCTTCCAGCAGCGTGTCACGATCGAGCTCGGCACCGCCGCCCTCGGCGATCGCGCGGCGGACGTCCTCGAACGCCGACTCCGCGCGCTCGATCGAGATGGGGATGCCGAAGCGGGCTGGATCCAGCCGCCCCAGCAGCAGGTTGACGTCGGTGAGGGTCAACGGCCCCCCCGCCCCGTAACAGGCAGGTCCGGGCACGGCCGAGGCGCTTTGGGGACCGACCTGCAGCGCACCGTGGACGAACGCGCAGATCGAGCCGCCCCCCGCCGCCACCGTCTCGATCGCCAGGGCCGGCGCGACGAGCCGGATGCCCCCCACCCGGTGCTCGAACTCGTACTCGAAGTCACCGTCGTATCGGGCGACGTCGGTGCTGGTGCCGCCCATGTCGAAGCCGATCACCGACGCGAAGCCCGAGCGTCGCCCCGCCGCCGCCGCGCCCGCGACGCCGCCGGCCGGCCCGCTGAGCAGGCTGTCCCGGGCCCGGCAGGCATCGGCTGAGACCAGTCCCCCGGCGCTGGTCATCACGTGCAGCCGGCCCCCGCCCAGCGTCGAGGCGACGTGATCGAGATACGCCTCGATCAGCGGCGCGAGGTACGCGTTGACGACCGCGGTTTCCGTCCGAGGCAGCAGCTTGATCAGCGGAGACAGATCCGAGGAGCAGGAGACATGCTCGAATCCGATCTGGTACAGGGACTGGGCAAGCCGTTGTTCGTGCTCCGGGTTGCGATACGCGTGCATGAGCGCCACCGCCGCCGAGCGGATGCCCTCGCTGTGCGCGCGGCGGGCCGCGGCGAGCACCCCCTCGACGTCCGGCGGCTCGAGAACCGACCCGTCGGCGGCGAGACGCTCGTCCACCTCGACGACGGTCCGGGTCAGCGGCGGGCTCTTGTCGATGCGCAGGGCAAAGAGGTCGGGCCGCTGCTGATCGCCGATCATCAGCAGGTCACCGAAGCCCCGCGTGATGAAAAGCGCCGTCAGGGCCCCGTGCCGCTCCAGCAGTGCGTTGGTCCCCCTCGTGGTGGCCAGCCGCATGTCGATCGGGGGCAGGTCACGGCCGGGCAACGTCGCCGTGACCATCCGGGCGGCGAGGATCGGCGCCTCGAACGGCGCCCGAAGCTCGAACTCACCCACGGAGCCTGCTTCGGGGAGGGCTGATCGCAGCTCGATGATCCCCGCCCCCTCGTCATAACCGGCCACGGCGATCGGCTCGTGCCGGGCGTCGAGCCATTCGAACTGAAAACCGCCGACGAAATCGTCGGGCACCCCCCACGTCTGCTCGACCTGCACCCTTCGCTCGTCGAGCTGCCGGACAACCCGTCCCCGGATGGCACTGCTGCTGAGGATCTTTGCCCGGTGCAGCCCGCCGGCGGGATCGATGGCCAGGCAGTCCGTGAACGTCCCGCCGGTGTCGATCCAGATCTGCCAGGGCGTCATGGCCGCACCGTGGCATCACGGGCAGGCGGCGTCAAGGCGGGCCGGACGCAGGTCGCTGTCTCAGGCCGACATCGGCTGGCGGGAGAGCCAGCGGTAGACCGTCGAGCGGTGGACGCCCAGGGCCGAGGCAGCGCGGGAAATGCTCCCGTGCGTCGCCAGGGCCTGGCTCAGCGCGTCAAGACGTGCCTCGTGCAGCGACTTCGGAAGCGTCTCGCGGTCGGCGGGCGCGGCGGCCCCGACGGCGACCGTCTCCAGGTGCCGGGCGGTGATGTGCTCGCCGCGGCAGAGCACGTGCAGTCGCTCGACGACCGTGCGGAGCTGCCGGACGTTGCCCGGCCAGTGATACGTCTTCAGCCGGCCCAGCGCCGTCGGCTCGAACTCGAGCACGGGCTGCTCGTAAAGCGTGGCGAACTCCGCGTTGAACTGCTCGACGAGGGCGGGAATCTCCTGGGGGCACTCGCGCAGCGGCTTGAGATCGATCCGGATGATGTCGAGGCGGAAGAAGAGGTCCTCGCGGAACGTCCCGGCGGCCACGGCCTGCCGGAGATCCCGGTTGGCGGCGACGATGATGCGGACGTTGACGGTGACGGGGCGGGAATAGCCGACGGGCTGCGCCTCTCGCTCCTCCAGAAGCCGCAGCAACCGCGTCTGGGCCGTCAGCGGCAGCTCGCCGATCTCGTCCAGCAGCAGCGTGCCCCCCTCGGCCGCCCGCACCAGCCCCAGGTGTGACTTGTCGGCGCCGCTGAAGGCGCCGCGGGCGTGACCGAAAAGCTGGCTGTCGATAAGGCTCTCCGGTATCGCGCCGCAGTTGACCGGCACGAAGGGGCCGTCGCTGCGGGCACTGTTGGCGTGAATCCACTGCGCCATCACGCCCTTGCCGACACCGGTCTCCCCGACGATCAGCAGCGGGCAGTCAACCGCCGCCGCGCGTTGCGACACGTCGTGCACCGCCGCCTGGGGGCCGTGAAGCACCACGCCCCGGCGGGCGGGCACCGACACGGCCTGCCTCCAGTTCACTCCATTGCCAATCCCGGGCGCGGACGTCCTGACCCTTCCCATTCCTCGATCCTCCTGCCTCCTGTGGACGACCACGGCACAAACACCGCGTTCGCGCAACGGCCTCCCTGCGTCGCGTGGAATCGGGTCGGTCGGTACTCCCTCTGCTTCGAAAGACCGTCGAGACGGTCGGCCACCGGAACCCCGGTATCCACCCCGGCCCTTTCTTCTTTCGCACCCAGAGGGTGGGGAACTCTCAACGCCCACCTTACAGAATCGCAGACCCAATTCAAGGGTGCTTCAACCGGAACGGTCGGGGCTCCGGACAATGGCCTGAAATACCCATGCTGCCGTGCTTGCCAGGCAGGGCGACGTACGCATCGAGGAAAGCCGATTCTTAGCAGATCCGTCAATTCTCGAGCTCGACCTTGAGCGAGATAAAACCGAGCAGGTCCTTGAGGGTGATCACGCCGACGAGGTTTCCCTCGTCGACCACCATGAGTCGAGACACTCCGCTTCTGCTCATTCGGGCCAGCGCCACGGTCGCATCCGCCTCCGGCTCGATCGTGTTCTCCGCCGAGCACGGCTCCGCGACGTCGCCCACGATCGTGGCCGCCCACTGCTCCCGCGGAACCTGGCGGATCTCGCGGGTGGTGATGCATCCGAGCAGCCGGCCGTCGGACACCACCGGGAACATCTTGAAGTGCTGCCGGTAAACGTGCTCTTCCACCAGCTGCTCCAGCGAGATGTCCGGCCCGACCGTCTGCGGGTCGGTGACCATGAACCGCTGCACCGGCTCACCTTCCAGGGCGCGCCGCACGATGAGCTGACGATATGACATCTGGGCCGCGCTGCGCAGAAACATCCCCAGCAGAAACCACCAGATACCGCCCAGCACGTTGCCCCGCAGGAGGCTGAAGACCGCAAGCACGATCAGAGCGCCCCCGAACCACGACCCGAGCCGCGACGTCACTCGAGTCGCCCACCGCAGGTCGTTTTTCCACGCCCAGAGAATCGATCGAAGCACCCGGCCGCCGTCGAGGGGAAACGCCGGCAGCACGTTGAAGGCGACCAGCGCGAGGTTGATGAACCCCGTGTAGATCATCACGGCTTGCACCGCCGGTGGCCACGGGACCAGGCACAGCAGAAGCAGCCCCGACCCGATCACGATGCTGGCGAGGGGTCCGGCGATGGCCACCAGCAGCTCGGCCTCGGGGTTCGGCGGCTCCTCGCCCATCTCCGCTACGCCGCCGAAGATGAACAGCGTGATTCCCTTCATCTGCATGCCGTAGCGACGAGCCACGAGGGAGTGCGCCAGCTCGTGGAGCACGATGGACGCGAAAAGACCCAGCGCGCCCACGACGCCCATCGTCCACCGGGCGACGGCCGGCAGAGCACCCAGACCCAGCGCATCAGCAAAGGGGCCGGGCGCGAACATGCCCTCGGCCAGCGTCCACGTGATGAGCACGACGATGATGAACCAGCTCAGGTCGATTCCGACCGAGAAGCCGAACAGTCTGAACAGTGGGATTCGCCGGCCGAACATGGCAAGGTGGTCCGGCTAGTCCTGGTCTTCCAGCGCCTTTTCGAGCTCGCGCTGGCGCTCGGCGATGCGATCCTCGGTGTTGCGAGCCGCCTGCACCGCGCCGGCGTGACCGGGATTCGCGGTGTTGCCGTAGGTGGCGCCCTCGCCGCCGGGAGCGGCCGGGGTCTCCGCCGCGGGTTCCGCCTGCGGCGTGGCCTCGATCGTGCCGTGCTCCTCGTAGCAGCCGGCCATGACCAGGACCAGCGTGACCAGGACCAACGTTGCTTCGAGATTGCGGCGCATGCGGGGCTCCTTGTTGCAGGAAGGATAGTCAGGGGTTCGGGGTTGCGGGTTCGGGGTGAGGGAAAACGTGCTCGAGTCGGCACCCGCGCGGCGGGTGTCTGCTCGTCTTGCCGTCGGCGTCCCGCCGCCTGGAACAGGCTTGCCCCGGCGGGCCTGGACTCTTCTTCCCTCCCGGCTGATGGCTCGTAGCCAATGGCTCCCGGCCAAGCCCCAACCCCTACAACACGTGATACGGATTCCAGTCCCGATCGGCATCCAGCCTCTCCGTCAACACGCTGCGCGCGTGCTCGCTGTATCGCCACTGGACGACGCGGGTGCCGTCGGGGGCGGGGACTCCGTAGGCGTTCTCGCGGCTGTCCTTGAGACGCAGGACCTTGGCCGCGGTCGCGACCCAGTTGGTCGGCTTGCCGAGACGCCGGGCGAGGGTCTTGGTCGTGTAGGGGTAGAGCCGGGCCAGGTTCGGCGACACGGGCACCGCCTCCTCGTCCTCGGCGAGGTGGACGGCGATCCCCGCCGAGTCCGTGAGCCGCAGCGAGAACGACGGGTCACGCAGCCCGATGCTCAGCCGCTCCAGCAGCTGCGATGCCGCCTCCCGGACCATCTGCTGGACCTCCTCGCCGCCGGCGGCGTGTTCCTCGCCGTTGCGCCGCACCCAGATCTGGCCGGCGTGAAAGACCGCCGGGCCCGCGTCAGGACCGCGGCCCGTGAACACGTGGGGCTTCGCGTCGGACTCCGCGACGTGGATTCGTACGCTGCCGTCGGCCTCGCGGCTGGACTCGATACCCCGCAGTCGCGGCGAGACGTGGCGGTTGACCGTCTCGGCGAGGCGGGCGGACTCCAGCCCGTCACCCTCGACCCGCTCGATGTGGATCGTGCCGCCGGCCGTGTTGGCGAGGGCGGCAATCGTTCGCACCAGCCGCAGACGCAGCTCGTTGCTTCCGTCGAAGACGGACATCCGCGTGTTGATCTGTGGCTCGGCGGACATGGCCGGCTCCCCCATTGATCGCACCGACGCACTGCTATTGTAGGCGTCGGCGTGAAGGCGCCGGTCGGCGCGCCGTTCCCTGGCGCTGAGTTCAGGCGGCTTCCGCCTGCGGCTCGATGTCGCTGGCGGGTGCGTGCAGCAGGGACGCGATCTTCTCCAGCAGCTCCGACGTGGCCACCGGCTTTCGGATCATCAACTGAGCCGGCAGCTTGAGTGTGGCGCCGGCGCGACTGGCCCGCTTGCCCACGAGATAGAGCACCGGAATCGCCAGCAGATCGGGGTGCTCGGCGAGTCGCTGATGCAGGTAATGGCGCTCGCCGGCCGGCATGCTGACGTTGACCACCAGAACGTGGGGGTGCGTGCGGTGCGCAACCTCGAGCACCTCCAGGCCCTCCGTTGCACAGACGACGTCGTACTCTTCATTGCGCAGGTGCAACGCGAGCACCGAGAGAAGCTCCGAGTCCTCGTCGGCGATCAGGATCCGGGGTGTGTCCATCGTGCGGTCTCCCCCCGGCTGCGACCGGGAACAAGGGTCGTCCCCTATCGATCTCGGCAACTTCCGCACGCGACTTCGAGCCGCCGGCCGTTTGCGACCCAGACCGCAAGCCGAACCGTCTTATGAGACTCATCCGGCCGGGATCGTCCAGCCCTTCAAGAGCATCTCGCCCACGTTGCCCAGCGGGATGGCCCGCACCAGCTGGGTCGGTTGCGGCCAGATGGCGGACATCCCCAGCCAGCCCCGCCAGGTGTCATTGACCTCAATCGGCGAGGCGAGCGACGCGGCCAGGATCACCTGCAATCCCGCCGCCGGGCACCGCTTCAGCCGGTCCGTGTCCCCGTTGAGGCTCGCGATCCAGCTGTTGGTCCTCCAGTCCTGGATCATGGCGAGCTCGACGAGCACCCGACGGCCCGTGGCCGGGTCGAAGACGAGCAGGTCCGCGTGCTCTCGGCTGCCGGCCACACCCACCTTGGCGTAGGCCGGTCGCGGCTCGGCCGTCCACCCCGCACCGCGGCAGGCCGCCAGCGCCTCCCAGTGCAGCCACGCCTCGAAGGAGCAGCCGGTCTCCGTAAAGAGCGCGATATCGTCGGCCCGCGCCGCCAGGCGATCCGCGATCTGTCCGAAAACCTCCGGCTCGAGCCCGGCCGCCGCCTTCTTGCCCTTCGCCCCTCGGCGGGCATCCTTGACCGCACACATGATCGGGATTGTACCGGAAACACCTGCCACCCGTGTCCGGTAAGCTCGCGGTCATGCGACGCGGCTGCCCCAGCCGCCTGTCCGACTAACAAAGCGCGACCCCTGACCCGATGAATCTCCAGGGGAGATCTTGACGGAGCCACGCGCAAACGAATCGGCCGCCGTGCCCGCCTCCGAGCGGAGACGGTACGCCCGTATCAAGCAGAGCTCGCTCAACTCGAGCCTGGGCCCGGTTGTCGACCTGTCCCGCGGCGGCCTGCGTGTGATCAGCACCCGCCGCCTGCGCGGAAGCGTGGACATCGTGCTCTTCAACCGCAGCGGCCCCCACCTGGAGCTGAAGGCGCTTGTCATCTGGTCGCAGCGGATCGGCTTCCGCAAGCATCTGACCGGGCTGGAGTTCGTTGATCCTCCGCCGGACGTGACTCGTCAATTGACAAAGATCGGCACGACTGATTGACGTGGTCGGCAATGTGATACACGGAGCAAGGTCGCCCGCGAACTCACCGGTCGCATGAGCGAAACGCTGATACAGATCTTCTGGACCGCAGCGATCGTCGCGACCATGGTCACGATGATGGAGATGGTCTTTGGCAACCGGCACCGCGGCATGCCGTCGATCTATCTCGGCCTCATCCTGCTCGTCGTTGGGGGCGTCTTCACCACGGCCGACGCGGAGCTGCTCATCGAGTACGTGCCGCTGATCGACTCCGACAAGGGCATCCGCTTCGTCCGGGACACCGTGGGCTTCTTCGCGGGGGCGTTGTTCCTGGGATGCGGTCTCTTTGGTCGATTCTCCACCGGAACCGCGCGGGATCAGATACAGCGTCTCGCCGACGCCATCGGCAAGACGAGTAACGAGCTCAAGAGCACGCAGGAGCTCCTGTCCAGCGTGGTCCGCAGCTCGATCAGCGGCGTCATGATCCTCCAGGCCATTCGTGACGAATCCGACGTCGTCGTCGACTTCGAATGCCGGCTCATGAACCGCGAATCGGAGCAGATCCTCGGGCGCAGCGCCAATACGCTCATCGGCCAGCCCCTGCTCAAGCACGTTCCCTGTCTCAAGAACGAGGGGTACTTCCACGACGCCGTCAGCGTCATCGAGACGAAGCTCCCGTACCAGGACGAGCGACGCTGCCGGCAGGGAAACCGTGAACGCTGGTACCAGCTCGCCATCGTGAAGCACGGCGACGGCGTCGTCGCCACCTTCGCCGACGTGAGCGATCGTAAACGCACCGAGGAGCAGTTGCGCCACGCCGCCGAGCACGACACGCTCACCGGTCTGCCCAGCCGATCGCTGCTGTCCGACCGGCTTCAGCAGGCCATCAATCGGGCCAATCGCGTGCCCGAATACAAGTTCGCGGTGCTGTTTCTCGATTTTGATCGCTTCAAGATCATCAACGACAGCCTGGGGCACGACGTGGGCGACCAGCTGCTCATCAGCATCTCCGAGCGGCTGCGGGAAAACCTTCGTGACATCGACACGCCGGTACGGCTGGGGGACGGCCACCTCCCCGCGCGGCTGGGCGGTGACGAGTTCGTCGTCCTGCTCGACGGCATCACCGGGGCCCGTGATGCGGTGATCGTGGCCGAACGGCTCCAGAAGGCACTCAAGGAGCCGCACTTGCTCGACGGGCACGAGGTCATCTCGACCGCGTCGATCGGTATCGTCACCAGCGACGGCAACTACGATCGGCCGGACGACATCCTCCGCGATGCCGACACCGCCATGTACCAAGCCAAGAACTCCGGCAAGGCCCGCCATGTCGTCTTCGACGAGCACATGCACAGCGAGGTGATGCAGCGGCTCAACCTGGAAAAGGAGCTGCGGCAGGCCGCCGAAGACCTGCAGTTTTCGATCGCCTTCCAGCCCATCGTCTCCATGTCGACCGCAGAACTGTCCGGCTTCGAGGCGCTGATTCGCTGGCCGCACTCGGAACGCGGCATCGTCCTGCCGGCCAACTTCATCGCCCTCGCCGAGGAGCTCGGGCTCATCGTGCCCATCGGCCGCTGGGTCCTCCGCGAGGCATGCCGGCAGCTGGCTCTCTGGCAGAAGCAGCACGACGGCACGCCCCCGCTGTCGATGAGCGTCAACCTCTCGAAGCAGCAACTGTCGCACCCGGACCTCGTCCCCGCAATCCGCGAGATCCTGACCGAGACCGGAATCGTCGCGTCATCGCTGGTGCTCGAGGTCACCGAGAGCACGATCATGGACAACCTGGAGCACCTTCAGCCCGTGCTGTCGACGCTGCGCGAGGAGGGCGTCCGCCTCGCCATGGACGACTTCGGGACGGGCCACTCTTCATTGAGCTTTCTGCACCAGGCGCCGATGGACATCCTCAAGATCGATCGCAGCTTCGTCAACGGCGCAGGCAATCCAAGGGGAATCGGCGCCATCATTCACACCGTTGTCCAGCTGGCACACAACCTGGACATGGAGGTGGTGGCCGAGGGCATCGAGTCGATCGACCAGCTGGTCATGCTCCAGACGCTCAACTGCAACTACGGGCAGGGCTATCTGTTCAGCAAGCCGGTGGACATCGACGCGGCATCGCACTTCGTCGACAGCAGCTTCCGGTTCACGGTGACTTCACCCGAGATCGCGGCCACGCCAGAGGTGCGCCCGGAAGCGGCCTAGATCACGGGTAGGCCTGGTACCCGACACCGATGCGGTGCGGGTAGCGATCGTAATAGCCCAGAGGACGACGTTGGACGCTGGCGCTGGAGGTCACGGGGTGACCGTCGATGGACACCGTCCACCGGAGATTCAGACCACTCAGATCGACGTCGCTCGCCCTGCGCCCATCCGGAAACGGAAAGTACGCCTCGACGATGGCGGACTCTGACGGCGCCACCGTGAGGAGGGTCGCGGGCCGCAGGATCGGGTCGGGAAAGCGACTCAGATCGCCCGAAAAGAGCACCAGCGAAGCGGGCTCCAAGGTGACCGGCGAGCGGCTCGTGTTCTCGAGGCGGAGCCGCACCTCCACGGACGCGGGGAGCTGCGACTCCCGGTCCGGTCGGCGGACGCCGACGACCTTGACGAGAACGTGGATCGGCTCGTCGTCCGCTCCGGGCCCGTCGGCGGTGACGTCGATGGGGCCGGGATCGAACACGTAGCTGCTGTCGTACACCGAGCATCCGCCCGCGACGACGACCGCGACGGCGACTGGAAGCAGTGTCTTGGTGGCGGAACCGACCATCAGGGAGACCTCACTCGACTCCGTAGCGTAGGCCCGCCACGCGCTCCGCCACGGACGCCCAATGCGGACAGATGCAACCCCGTCTCCGCCAGGAGGGGCGTCGTCTCTTTTGGGCCGAACCCGTGTCCCCGCCGCCCGTAGCCCTCGGACAGGGTCGGTGCGGCCGGAGGCGAGCTGTGCGGAGATGTGAGACCGATAAGAGCGCATCGCCCGGCCCGGGAAGGATCGGCGGACCGCGTGTTCCGCCGGCGCGGATCCGGAGGTCCAATCTTGATCGGACGAATCACCGTTGCGGCACTGTCACTGCTGCTGGCTTGTGAGACCAGCCGCGGCGGCATCGTGTTCGTGTGGAACGGCCTTGGCGCCGACGACCTGTGGACGACCACCGGCAACTGGGTGGACGGCACCGCGCCCCCCTTCGACGTCGGTGACAACGACATCGTCTTCGGCGCGACCGGGCTCGCACAGTCACCCGACATCAACGGGAACAGCTACACGAGCATCTCGTCGATCGCCTACCTGGGCGCCGATGCACCTCTGACGCTGGTTGATCTCGCGGGCGGCGGCAGCCTGTCCTTCATCAATGGCGGCACGATCACCAACAACAGCGGCGATCTGCAGACCATCGACATCGATCTCATCGGGACCTTCGACAACCTCTTCATCACGGCCATCTCCGAGGACTTCGACATCTCCGGCGGCATCGACCTCAGCCACACCGGCGGGGTTCAGCTGACCGTCGGCGGCAGCTTCGACACCCTGCTGAGCGGAGACATCATCGGCGCGGGCGCCTCGTTGCGGAAGATCAGCGACGGCGTCCTGACGCTGGCCGGCACCAATACGTTCGATGGCGGCAGCGAACTGTCGGGCGGCACGATCGTGCTCGGCAATGACAGCGCCCTGGGCACGGGCGGACTGAGCGTGACCGCCGACGGCGTGCTCCAGTCGAATGACGATGCCCGCGCCATTCTGAACGACGTCGGCATCGCCGATCAGATCGTTCTCACGTTCTCCGGCGGAAACGATCTGACGCTTGACGGCGTCGTGAGCGGTGACGGCAGCGTCCTGGTCGACGCCGATGCCGGCGACACCGCGCTGATCCTCAACGGCGACAACACGCTGACCGGCGGCGTGAGCATCATGCAGGGCACGGTCGTCGTCGGCAACGACAACGCACTGGGCACCGCCGACGTTGATGTCGCCGGCGACGGCTCGCTGCAGTCCAACGATGACACGCTTGTGGTCGACAACAGGATCCGGATCCTCGACTCGGCCACGCTCACCTTCTCCGGTGGCAGCGATCTCGAGCTCAGTGGCCGGCTCTTCAACGAAGGGGCCCTGCTGCTCGACACCGATGCCGACGACGTCGCCCTGACGCTCACCGGCGCCAGCACCTTCTCCGGCGGCACGACGCTCATGCAGGGCACGCTCGTCCTGGGTGACAACCGGGCCCTGGGCACGGGGGCGGTGACCGTCGCCGGCAACAGCTCGATTCAGTCGGATGCCATCAACCGCGTCATTGAGAACGACATCGACATCGCCGACCTGGTCAGCCTGACCTTCTCCGGCAGCGAGAACCTCGAGCTCGAAGGCGTGATCAGCGGGGCGGGCTCCGTGACGGTCGACACCGAGAGCGGCAACGACCGGCTCACCCTCAGCGGTGAGAACACGTACACCGGCGGCACCATGCTGACGCAAGGCACCATAAGGATCGGCAACAACAAGGCCCTCGGTGACGGCGACCTGACCCTCGGCAGCAACTTCACAAGGCTGCGATCGGTCAACGACGATCTCGCCATCGACAACGACATCGACACGGTCACGTTCGACCTGACGTTCGCCGGCAACGTGGGGCTGCGGCTCAACGGCGACATCTTCGGGGCGGGCGGCCTCGTCATGAACGGGCTCGAGGCCGCTGTCCTTACGCTGGGAGGGATCAACACCTACACGGGCGTCACGGAGATCGACGGCGGCGTGCTGAATCTCGCCGCGGGCTCGTCGATCACCTCGTCGGTCAACGTCAACGACTCGGGCACCTTTCAGGGCGCCGGATCCATGACGGGTGACCTGTCGGTCCTGTCCGGAGGCATCGTGGCCCCCGGCGAGGGCATCGGCATTCTGACGGTCACCGGCGATTACCTGCAGGAGACCGGTGGCACCCTCAACGCCCAGCTCGACTCGACTGACCTCGCGAGCTTCGACGCCCTGGACATGTCGGGGGCGGCGGTGCTTGAGGACGCGGCCCGTGTCCGGGCGTCGGTGGCCGGCGATGGATACATCCCCACCAATCGACTGTTTGCGATCTATCAGGCGGACGGCGGCGTCACGACGCTCGGCGGCGTTGACGTCGTGACCGGATCCAGCTCGGCCACCGTCAGCCTCATCGCCGACCCGGACTTCGACGACGGCGACTCGGTGTGGTCGCTGAGGCTCACACGAGCCGCCACCGCCTACTCGGCGGCGGCGAACGCCGGTAACAACCGGGCCATCGGGCGGGGCCTCGACGGCCTCATCGGCCCCGCCGACCTGGATCCCGCGGGTGACGCCGGCGACCTGCTTGGTGTTCTCGATACGTTGAACGCCCAGCAGTACAACGAGGTCGTCACCCAGCTCAGCCCGGAGACGTACAGCATCACGACGTCGACGGGGGCGAGGAACATCCGGGACTTCACGACCCAACAGGCCGCGTATCTGAGCGGTGTGCGATCCGGCCTGGAGACGTCGCCGATGTCGGGGCCGCCGCCGGGCAGCATGGCCCTCGCCGACGACGATCCCTTCATCCTCGCGACCGCGATCGCCCAGGCCGAGGCGGCGCAGTCTCCGGCCGCCGAGCCCGCCGTCGAGCGATACCGCTGGGGCCGTTACGTCAAGCTCCAGGGCCTCTTCATCGATCAGGACACGACCTCCGATCGGACCGGGTACAACGGCCAGTCGTTCGGCGGGCAGATCGGCGTCGATTACGCCTTCTCGACGGACTTCGTGGCGGGGCTGGCCCTCGGCTACACGTACACCAATGCGGACCTGAACCAGGGTCTTGGTGAGATCGAGGACCAGACCATCCGCACCGGGCCGTACATGAGCTACACCAGCGGCAACTGGTACGTGGACGGCTCGGCGACCTTCGGCTACCACTTCTACGAGGGCGATCGCAATATTCCCCTGCTGACACTGACTGCCGCCAGTGAATACAACGGCTACGACATCACCGGCTACGTGGGGACGGGCTACCGCTTCAACCTCGACTGGAACCTCGATGTGACCCCCATCGCGTCCGTGCTGTACAGCTATTTCCACTTCGACGGCTTCACCGAGACCGGAGCCGGCGGCGCCAACCTGACCGTGCCCGACCGCTCCACCGATTCGCTGCGATCGCGGCTGGGCGCCAACATCTCCTACCGGTTCCCCGACATGGACTGGCAACCGCTGCCCTATCTGTATGCGGGCTGGGAGCATGAGTTCCTGGAGGACGATCTGCTCGAGTCGTCCTTCGCCGCCGGTGGCGACCCGTTCCAGATCAACCTGGGCAGCCGCGATCGGGATGCGTTGTTTGTCGGAGGCGGGGTGAACCTGCTCATCAAGAACAACATCGCCGCCTTCTTTCGAGTCGAGGGGCTGATCTCCGACAACAGCGAAGCCATCGGCGCCGCCGGCGGCATCAGCGTCGCGTTCTAGGTCTCCCCGGTCAGGGCTCGTCGCCCGGCTCAGTCGCGTTCACCTCGCGCACCAGGCGGTCGTACTCGTGGTGACCGGAGCTGACGACAAAGCCCCGCCGGCGGTAGGCCTGCAGGGCCTCGGCCGTCGGTGTCGGCGCCCGCTTTTGCGGAATGACCACGAGCAACGCCTCACAGCCCTCGGGCACGGTCCAGGTGCCGGGCTTGTTGAACGTCTCGGCGAAACGCCAGGTGGCCAGCGTGGGCACCTGCCGCATGGTCTCCACGTCCAGCTCAGCACCATGACGGGGCAGCGCCTCCATGCCCACCACGAGGTCGAGGTGCTCGCGACACCACCGGGCGAGCCTGACGACGTTGGCCCGGTTCTCCGGCGGGTTGGACGAATGATCGAGCCACAGCCGGTGGACCCTGGTCGCGCCCAGCCAGGGCCGAACCGTGGCCAGGAAGCTCTCCATGGCCGCCCAGTCGTCCGGGGCCGGCGATCGGGCATCGGTCATGTCCCGATCGTGCGGATTGCCCACGAGCGTTCCGATGTACAGGCTGAAGGTCCGTCCCGGCGCCTCGGCGAGCCACTCGTTGATCACCCTGATGAACAGCCGGCGACGCCACTCCTGTGCCACGTGCCACTGCTTGCTCGTGACCCATCCCTCGACCCCGTTGCCGAAGGGGGTCCGGATGATGATGCGATCGCCGCGGGAGAGCTGGGACCTCATCCACTGCTCGGCCCGGTCCTGCCGCAGCCAGTCGCGCTGGTACCCCCAGGGATTGTCCGGCGTCGGGTCCCGCGGCGCGAAGTTGACGAAGATCGCGGGCCTTCGGTCGGGCTCGTAGAGGGGGCCGGGGTCCGGCGTCGCGCACGCCGCCATGGTGGCCACGGCCCCCAGGGTGCACACGCGGGCGGCGGCCGGGAGTGTCTGAGGGAGGTCTCTCATTGGCCTATCTCGCCCATCTTATAACCATAACCTGTTATTAGTAAGACGATTATGACATATTCCCGTTGCGTGATACGAACCAGGGCCGGTATCCTGGGAGGCGAATCTCGGTCGAAGAGAGAGCCCCGAAGAGAGAGAGGTGCACCCGGTGCGCCTCGTTGTGCTTTTTGGAAGGGGAGACGGAGCGTTGGACGGAGGAAAGGACATGGCACTTCGATACCTGCTCGTCCCGGCGGCGCTGCTCGGCTGCGTCGAGGTCGCGAGCGCCGACGTCATTGCGTACTGGAACTTCAACAGCGGCACGGGTGATCCATACAGCTGGGCCGCCGATGCGGGGGCCGGGTCCCTTCTCGTCGACGCCGCATTCAGCCAGGTCAGCACATCGGGCGGCTCGACCCTCAACGCACTGTTTGGTGATCTCGCCGGCAACGCCCTGAACCTCAAGAGCAACGCCAACAACGGCCTGGGCCTGAACATCAGCTTCGACACCACGGGCTACGAAAACCTCCAGGTCTCGTTTGCAACCTTCTCGAACAGCAACGGCTTCAACAACAATACGCTGTACTACTCCATCAACGGCGGTCAGAACTTCATCCAGTTCGACACCTACTCGCCACCGGGAGCGTACGGCCTGGTGTCATTCGATCTCTCACCGATCGGCGTCCTCGACGATGCGGGCGTCGTCATGCTCCGCTTCGTTCTCGACGGCGCCTCCAACAACGGCGGGATGAACCGCATCGACAACCTGCAGATCAACGGCACGACGGTGCCTGTCCCGGCGCCGCTGGCGATGCTGGTCGCCGCCGGTGTGCTCCGGGGCCGGTCACGCCGCCGGTCCGCCTGAGACCCGCTACCACGGCAGCTCGTCACCCTGATAGCTGTAAAACCGCCCGGTGTCGCCGGCCTCCAGCTTGTCGATGACGGCCATCATGCCCTGGATGCTCTCGCGCGGGCTCAGGGGCGCCTGGGGGCCGCCCATGCCGGTGCGGACCCAGCCGGGGCTGAGGACGACGCAGGTGAAGCCGTCGGGAGCGAGTTCCCGTGCCAGGGACCGGTTGAACATGTTCAGTGCCGCCTTACTCTCGCGATAGCCGTAGTAGCCGCCACGCGTGTTGAGCTCGATCGAGCCCAGTCGACTGGTGATCTGGACGACGATCTTGCGGTCACCCTTGCGCAGCGCCGGCAGCAGGGCCTGCGTGACCCGCATGGGTCCGAGGCAGTTCACCTGGTAGTACCGGTCGAGGTCGTCGACGTCGAGCTTCTCGATGGACTGGGCGCGGCCCCCGATCCCCGCGTTGTTGATGAGCATGTCGACCGGCCCGTCACCGAGGCGTGTGGCGAGCCGCGCCACGCTGTCGGCGTCCGTCACATCCAGCTGCTCGACCCGCACGCCGAGTGACTTGAGCTCGTCGGCCTCCTGGGGACGCCGCGCCGTCCCGATGACCCGGGCGCCGGCGGCACTGTACTGCCGGGCGAACTCGAGCCCGAGCCCGCGGTTGGCGCCCGTGATGAGCACGGTGGGTGCCTTTCGGGCGACAGGGGTCATCCCCTCCGGTGCCGTCGCCGACGGCCCGGCCGCGGCGACCACGCCCAGCAGAACGGTTGC
>JBFGEG010000069.1:0-19427 GCA_041580235.1 Phycisphaerales bacterium | reverse complement strand
GACCGGTCGCGGGTCATCGGTCTGCGGGGTCCGGGCGCGGGGGCCCGCGGGCGTGTCCTGAGGGGCGGTCGGGTCCTGTCCGGCGGCCCCGGCGGCCGTCAGCAGGACCGTGCCGAGGCAGGCCAGCAGTGTGTGATGAAGACGTGGCATCGTTGGGGGTTCCTTGCGTGGGGGTTGTCGTGCTCGCGGGACGCCGTTCGCCGGCGTTGCGGCTCGATTGTCCGTCTCAGCGGCGCGCGGTGTCAAGCGGCGCCGATCGGCAGGTCCAGAATCCCAAGCAGACCCAGGACACAGCTGATGATTCCATTGAGCGTGAAGAACGCCAGCGCGATCCGGGTCGTTCCCCATCTGGCCACCGTGAGGTGTTCGTAGAGCAGCAGCGCCGCCACCAGGGCCACGCCCGCGCCGAACAGCAGGCCGAAGCGCGGATCGAGCCAGGCGGCCCCGGCCAGGCACACAACCGCCGCCAGGTGCAGGACGCGGCTCACCCACAAGGCGCCGCGCACGCCCATGCGGGCGGGCAGGCTGAAATGGCCCTGCTGCCGGTCGACCTCGACATCCTGCAGGGCGTAGACGACGTCAAACCCGGCCACCCAGCACATGACCATCGCCGCCACGAGCCACAGGGCCGGCTGCTGCCCGATCGAAGGCGGGTCCACCGCCAGCGCCGCGGCCAGCGGGCTCAGGGCCAGCGACGCGCCCAAGTACAGGTGACACAGCGACGTAAAACGCTTGAGCAGGGGATACACCGACAGCCAGACGAGAACCGGCACCGCCAGCCGCGCCGGCCACCAGTTGCCGTAGAGCACACCGAACCCCCCGCACACCACGACGAATCCCGCCGCGCATCCGCCCAGGGCCAGCCGGGCGGACCGGACCGACACCCGGCCGCTCGGCAGCGCGCGGGCGGCGGTACGTGGGTTGGACTCGTCGATCTGCCGGTCGATCAGACGGTTGGCGAGCATGGCGACCGTGCGGGCGAAGATCATGGCCAGGACCACCAGCGTCAGCTGCCCGCCGAAGCGCGACCAGTCGATGCCGGCGCCCCGGGGGGCCGCGGCCATGAACGCGGCCAGCACCGCGAACGGCATCGCGAACACGCTGTGCTGCAGCTTGATGTCCGCAGCCATCTCGCGGGCCGCTCGCAGCGGCGATGATGACCAAGACGTGACGGAAGCCATGGACGGGCAGTTTAGCCGGCCCCGATCCCAGGCCGGGCCCAGAGATCGGCGATCAGCCCCGGAAGCTGAGAGGGACGGGTCGCGATCGCGTCGGCACCCTCGAGCTCGCCATCGGCTCCGTAACCGTAGACGCAGCCGATCGACCGCAGGCCGTTGGCCCGGGCCGCCTCGAGATCGTCGTTCCGGTCGCCGATCACGACGCCGGTCGTGCTTGAGGCAGCGCCGAGCTGCTCCAGAAGTCCGGCCAGCATGTGAGGCTTGCCGCGGTCGCCGCGTCGCCGGAACCTCACCGCATCGAAGAGCCCCACGATCCCGTGCGCCGTCAGCACGGTCTCGACGTAGCGTTGCGAGCCGTTGGAGCAGATGGCCATCCGGTCGGCGGTGCCGCGCAGCTCACCCAGGGCATCGCGGACGCCGGGGTAGAGCAGCCCCGCCTGCGGGATGAGATCCAGCTCCCGTTCGGCGGCCATGGCCACGATCCTTTCGTGGATCAGCGGCGGGCACCGGGTGGCCAGCCACCCGTTGTACTCGGCGGCGGTGCGGCCGATGAACGCGCAGATCTCCTCCGCCGGCGGGGCGGCGAGGCCGTGCCGCTCGAACGCCTGACGGGCCGCGGGCACCGTCACCGTCTCCGTCTGAAAGAGCGTGCCGTCGAGATCGAAGATGAGCAACGGCCCCACCATGGGGGTCACCGGGATGCGACGGACGCCGCGACGGCCGCGGGTCGGTTCCAGCCGCATTCGGGGCACCCCGCGTGCCCGCGGTGGCACAGGTCGTAGCCACACGCAGGACAGTGCCCGCGTGCCAGCCGATGGCGCCGGCGGCGGGCCGGGCTCAACCACCGCACCGCGACCACGAGGCCCCCAACGGCCGCCGAGACGAGAAGGGTCGGGAGGGCCTTTGGATGGCTGCCGGCAATGCTGCCGACGTACAGGGTGGCTCCGGCCGCGAGGATGAGCCAGCCGACGATGTCCGCAAGTGACCGTCGCATGGAAGGCATTGTCGGGTGACGAACGCCGGTGATG
This sequence comes from Phycisphaerales bacterium, assembly GCA_041580235.1. Classification (GTDB taxonomy): domain Bacteria; phylum Planctomycetota; class Phycisphaerae; order Phycisphaerales; family SM1A02; genus JADFOJ01. The sequence continues at coordinate 17,221 of JBFGEG010000069.1, read as the reverse complement.
GTTTATCATACGGTTGACTCGCACTGCCGGCATACCGCGCCGAGGTCTTCGGCAAGGGAAGGTAGCGGATGCGCATCATTCGGTTTTCCGCCCGCGACGGGCGCGTGCTCCTCGGCGAGGACCATGCGGACGGTGCGGCCACGGTGCTGCTCGACGCCGACGGCGTCCTGGGGCCGCGGCAGGAGGACCTCGCGCGGCGGGAGATCCTCCGCGGCAAGCGGGCGCTGATCGCCGACGACGATGAGGGCATCCGGCACACGATCAGCGAGACGCTGGGCCGGCTTGAGTGCGAGTGCACCATCTGCAAGGACGGGGAGGAGGCCATCCGCGCCATCGGTGAGCGCGAGCTCGACGTCGTCGTGTCCGACATCGTCATGCCGTACCACGACGGCTACGAGGTCTTCGCCGCGGCCAAGCAGCGCAGCGACAAGCTCGCCGTCGTCCTCATCACGGGGTTCGGCTATGACCCCAACCACACGATCGTGCGGGCGTGCAACCAGGGGTGCGAAGAGGTCCTGTACAAGCCCTTCACGCCGCAGAAGCTGATCGAGAAGGTGTCCGACGCGATCCGGACGTCGAGCAACGGGCTGTGGAAGCCGCTCGTCCGCGGCACCGAGCGTCTCCCGGCGGGACAGCGGCTGGCGCCGCTGGCACCGCGTGACATTCTCTGCGTCGGGCGCAACTACGGCGACGCAGAGGCCGCCGGCGACCTCGAGCTGTTCATGAAGCCCCGAAGCTCGGTGCAGGATCCCGGCGGGCCCATCGTGATACCTGCCGGCGAGGGTGACCCCGACGTCGACTGCGAAGGCGAGCTGGCGGTGGTCATCGGCACCACCGCCCGGGAGGTGGCGGAGTCCGACGCCCTTGACCACGTGCTCGGATACGTTGCCGCCAACGACGTTACCGCCCGGCGGTGGCAGCGAGGCGACGCCTCGCTGGCCTGGATGCGGGGCAAGGGCTTCGACACGTTCTGCCCGATCGGTCCCGCCATCGTGACGCGCGACGAGCTGCCCGACCCCGGCGTGCTCGAGATCACGACCAGCATCAACGGCGAGGTCGTTCGTCGCGGCCGCACCTCGCAGATGATCCGCCCGGTCGGGCGTCTCATCAGCGAGATCAGCCGCCTGATCACGCTGCACGCGGGAACGCTGCTGCTCACGGGAACGCCGCCCCGGGTGGCATCGGCATCCGCCGGCGGGCTTCGCCCCGGCGACGAGGTGTGTGTCGAGATCGAGGGGATCGGGAAGCTGGTCAATCCGGTTGCCGAGCCGTGATTCGAACCCTCGCGATCGTCGGCATCGGCGCAACGACGCTGGGCGTGCACGGGCAGGTCGAGCTGAACCTGACGCAGGCGGAGCGTGACTGGCTGGCGGCTCACCCGAGAATCACGCTGGGGCCGTACCGCAACTACCCGCCCATCCAGTTCGTCGACGACCAGGGGGTTCACCGGGGGATCGCAGCGGAGTACGTGGACCGCATCGAGAAGATGCTGGGAATCACCTTCGCCAGCGTCGCCACCGAGACGTGGCGGGAGCTTCTGGACAAGGCCAGGGCCCGGGAGATCGACGTCATCGCACTGGCGGCGAAGACCGCCGAACGCAGTGAGTACCTGTCGTTCACCCGCGCCTACCTCGATCTGCCCGTCGAGCTCATCGCCCGTGACGACGTGGACCGGGAGCTGTCGCTGCGCGATCTCGAGGGTCTGCGGGTGTCCGTCACCAGCGGGTACGCCGTGGAGGACTTTCTGCGGGAGCGTTACCCCGGCCTGTTGCTCGATCCCGTCCCCGATACACGCACGGGGCTGCGCAAGGTGTCGTTCGGCATGTCGGACGTCTTCGCGTCCGACCTGGCCGTGGCGTCACACTTCATCGAGCAGGAGGGGATCACGAACCTTCACGTGGTCGGCGAGACGGGGTTCGTGTACCGGATGGGCTTCGCTTCGAGAAACGACTGGCCGCAGCTCGGCCGGATTCTCGAGAAGGCATTGGAGGCGATTCCCCCGGCCGAGCGACACGCCATCCGCGAACGGTGGATCAGCCTCGATCACGACCACGAGGTCGCGAGCACGATGCTCCGCAACGTCCTCATCGGGACCATGCTCGCGGTGGCCGGAGTCGCTGTCGGCGTGCTGATCTGGAACGCATCGCTGCAGCGCCGCGTGACGCGGCGAACCAAGGCGCTCGAGGAGAGCGAGCAGCGAACGCGGCTCATCATCAACACCGCCCTCGATGCGGTCATCACGATGGACGCCAGAGGCATCACCACGGGGTGGAGCGCGCAGGCCCAAGAAACCTTCGGATGGTCGCTCGAAGAAGCGCTGGGACACCCGCTTGCGGAGCTGATCATCCCGCCCCGGTATCGCGACGCCCACCAGAAGGGGCTCACGGACTACCTGGAGACGGGCGAGGGGCCGGTGCTCAACACCCGCATCGAGATCACCGGAATGCACAAGGATGGCCACGAGATCCCGGTGGAGCTGGCGATCTCGCCGATGCAGCGGAGCGGCGCGGTCGAGTTCAGCGCCTTCGTCCGCGATATCAGCCAGCGCAAGAAGAACGAAGCGGAGCTCGAGCGGCACCGCCACCGGCTGGAGGAGCTCGTGGCCGAGCGCACCGCCGAGATCAGGAAGCTGCGTGATCTGCTTCCCATCTGCTCCTACTGCAAGCGTATCCGGGAAGGCGAGGAGTACACGAAATCGGTCGAGGCGTATCTGGCCGAGCACCACGACACCCAGTTCAGCCACGGCGTGTGCCCGGAGTGCTACGAGAAGCACGTGCGCCCGCAGCTCGAAAAGCTCTGAGACCGACAGGCGGCCGCGAGGTTCTCTTCGCTGATGCTGTCCGGCAGCGTCTTGCAAGTCGAGGCGGAGATTGCCCACGAACAGCGCGTTGCAGAACGAGATCGCGTCCGGGCGCACGCGCCCGGCCGGCCCACCCGCGAATCATGAGCCACTTGAGCAGCGGGAAACGCACGGGCGGTCAGGCCGACTGGTAGGAGACCGCGGCGAGCAGGGCGCGGGCGCGTTGCTCGATCCGGTCGAACCGCCCCGCGGCGATGTCACCGGCATCGAACAAAGGCGCCACGAAACCGACGGCGAAGGCCCCGGCGGCCAGGTACGCCGCCGCGTTGGCCTCGTCCACGCCGCTGGTGGGCACGATCCGCAGGAACGGCATGGGACCGAGACACGCCTTGACGAAGGCCGCCCCGATGCCGGGCGCGGGAAAGAGCTTCTGCAGCGGCGCCCCCGCCCGGTGCGCCCGCAGCATCTCGGTGGGGGTGTGCGTGCCGGGCATCATCGCCACGCCCAGCGACGTGGCCGCGTCGATGACCGCCTCGTCCACCACCGGCGAGACCAGGTACCGGGCGCCGGCGTCGACCGCGGCCCGCGCTTGCTCCACGGTGAGCACGGTGCCGGCCCCCACCACGATGCCCGGCCGGGTCGAGAACTCGCCGATCAGATCGACGGCGCCGGGCGTGGTGAGCGTGAACTCGATCACCTTGAAGCCGCCCGCCAGCGCTGCCTCCATGGCGGGGGCGGCGGCGCCCTCGATGGAGGTCCGCAGGATCGCCGAGGCCTTGTGGGTGGACAGGAAACCGATGAACTCGTCAGGTGTCATGAACAAGAGTCTACTTGCGGGGGATGTCGCCTGTCTCCCGCAGGGAGGCGGCGTACTGCTCGATGGTCATCCGCGGCTCACCGAGATCGTCCCAGCAGGGCTGGGCCTCGAAGGTGGTGTTGGTCTCGAAGGTGACACGCAGGAGGTCCCGCAGGTATCGCGCGTCGGCCACGACCGGGGCCATGGCCCCGATCGCCCAGGCCGGGATCTGAGCGAACTTCAGCGGCCGGTCCGGCCACGCCGCAGCCAGCCGCCGGGCCGCGGCGCGGAAGCTCAAGGGCTCGAACCCTTGCGCGACGTAGGTTCGGTTGCGGGCCGTCGGCGTGACCAGGGCCGCCGAGACCTGCCGGGCGTAGTCGTCGCCGGCGAGCCAGTAGACACCCTGATCCGCGACCTTTGGCAGCAGCAGACGCCTCCCGGCCCGAAACAGCGCCAGCGACTCCATGAACCACGTGGGCTGAAAGATCGTGAAGTCGAGGCCGCTGTCGGCCAGCGCACGCTGCGACTCCGCCTTGTGCCGGACCTGCCACCACAGGTCGGCGGCTCCGGGCACCCCCATGAACGAGATCTTCAGCAGGTGGCCGACGCCCGAGGCCCGGGCGGCGTCGATGATGATCGGCACGCACTCCCGCTCCGTGTCCGGTCGTCGTGGTGATCGCGGCGCCGCGAGGTTGATGTACACCGCGCCCGTGTCTTGCATGGCGGACTCCAGCGACGCCCTGTCACGCACGTCGCCGCGGATCAGCTCGCAGCCGCCCGGCAGGACGTCTCGTGCCCGGTCGAGATCGCGGACCAGCGCCCGCACGCGCCGGCCGTCCGCGACGAGACGCCGGACCACGGGACGCCCCAGCATTCCCGTGGCGCCGATGACCAGGGTAAGGCCCGAATCGGCCATCGCCCTATGCTATCGAAGGACGGGAGCCGGTCCCGTATCATGAGCGTTTTCGACAGCCAGATCGCAAAGGAGACCCCCACATGCGCCGCCTGCTCACGAGCCTCGTTGGGCTTGCCCTCGTCACCGCCACGGTCACCGCTCAGACGACCGCGCCGGAGCCCCGGCCCGAATCGCGTCCCGCGCCGCAGCCAAAGCTCGTCTATGCGCTCATGCAGACGAGCATGGGCGACATCGTGATCGAGCTCAACAACGAAAAGGCGCCGATCAGCGTTCAGAACTTCCTTCGCTACGCGGACAAGGAGTTCTATGACGGCACGATCTTCCACCGCGTCATGGACGGCTTCATGATCCAGGGCGGCGGGCTCACGCCGGACATGGCCAAGAAGCCGACCGACAAGCCCATCAAGAACGAGTGGCGCAACGGCCTCAAGAACACACGCGGCTCCATCGCCATGGCCCGCACCGCGCAGCCCGACTCGGCCACGGCGCAGTTCTACATCAACGTGGTGGACAACCCGGCCCTCGACAGGCCTCGCAGCGGCGCCGCCTACGCGGTTTTCGGCAGGGTCGTCGCGGGCATGGACGTGGTGGACCGGATCCGGAAGGTGGACACCGGCATGAAGAAGGGCCGCCAGAATGTCCCCATCGAGACGATCGTGATCGAGAAGGTCCGCCCCATCAGCGCCGAGGACGCGCAGAAACGCATCAAGGACAAGGCCGGCTCGACGACGAAGCCCGCGGAGTGATGTGCTGCTGGTGCCACCCACCGGCAGCTTGCTGCCAGTGTGGTCACGAGGTGACGTTCGCACGAGTGGACCGGCCGCCTGTGACATCCGGGATCGCACGCGGGCTCATGCCGGGACACCCGCTACGCCGCCACCCGGTGGGCCGGTGCCGTCGGCGTGCCGCACTCCGGGCAAACGCCGGTGGTGTTGCCTCTCAGGTCGTACTGGCAGCTCACGCAGGCCCAGCGGCCGGTGAACACGGGGTGCTCGGCGTGCTTCTTCCAGACGACCTTGGTGTTGGCCCAGCCGTCGCCGACGCGGTGACCCTTGAACAGCGTCAACGCGATCAGAATCGGCATGAGCGGCACGTAGATGATGAGGTTTCTCTTGAACGAGGTCCGGAACCCGATCGGCGCGTGCGTGTCGCGATCGATGACCTGCACGCCGCAGATGGCACGTCCCGGAGAGTGCCCCCCGAAGCCGTCCTTGCAGAAGAAGGCCAGCGGCGCGGCGACGTAGGCCCCCACCACGAGAAAGGCCGTCACCGCAGCATCCGGCGCGTGGATTACGAGCAGCATGACGGTGCCCGTCACCCCCAGCGCGTAGCTCACGAAGTACCACAGGAACCAGTCGAGCACGAACGCGAGCTGGCGGCGATTCCCGAAGCCGTAGTAGCACTTGCTGCAGACACTCGAGCCGTAGAGCGTCTTGAAGGTCCGCGCCGGGCGGTCCTTGCGGCACAGCGGACAGTTGGTGTCGGACATGACGTGTCCTCTCCCGGCGTAGATCGGACTCGGCGCCCGCGCTCTGCAGCGGGGACGCGGCAGGGCAGAGCTCTTTTTCGGTCGGACCGCAGACGCCGGTCGTCCCGGCCGATAAGCTCCCCGGGGTGACGGCGTGAGCAAGAAGAGTCAGATTGTCATCGTCTCGAACCGGCTGCCGGTCCATCGGGTCCGAGGGGGGGACGGCTCGAAGTGGGAGACGAGCCCCGGCGGCCTGGTCTCGGCCCTCACGCCGATCCTCAAGGAGCGCCCCAGCACGTGGATCGGCTGGGCGGGATACGCCGGCAAGCCCCCCAAGCCGTTCCGTCACGAGAGCATCGACAACCAGCCCGTCCAGCTCAGCACCGACGAGGTCGAGACCGTCTACGAGGGCTTCTGCAACCGGACGCTGTGGCCCCTCTATCACGACGCGGTGCGCACGCCGGAGTACCGCCGCCGGTGGTGGCGGCCATACGTCGAGGTGAACCGCCGCTTCGCCGAGGCGACGGCCGAAACGGTGGCCCGCCGCGGCACGGTCTGGGTGCACGACTATCACCTGCAGCTCGTCCCCGCCATGATCCGCGAGCTGCGTCCCGACGTGCGGATCGGGTTCTTCCTGCACATTCCCTTCCCGCCGCAGGAGCTGTTCGCACAGCTTCCGTGGCGCCAGCCGCTGCTGACCGGGTTGCTGGGGGCCGACGTCGTGGGGTTCCAGACCCGCCGCGGCGCGCAGAACTTCGCGCAGCTGTCGCGGCGTTTCGCAGGAGCCGAGGGGACGTGGGACACGCTCCAGTTCGATGGGCGCTCCGTCCGGCCCGGTGCGTATCCCGTGTCCATCGACGTCGAGCGCTTCGAGACGCTGGCGCAGTCGGAGGCCGTGCAGCACCGCGCCGCGGAGTTCCGCGCGCGGCTGGGGGGATCACGGAAGATCGTGCTCGGCGTGGACCGCATGGACTACACCAAGGGCATCGACATCCGGCTCCATGCCTACCGCGAGCTGCTGCGGACCGAGCGGACCACGCTGGAAGAATGCGTGCTCGTCCAGGTGGCGGTTCCCAGTCGCGAGCGGGTCGAGGAGTACGGTGAGCTCCGCGGCCGCGTGGAGCGGCTGGTGGGCGAGATCAACGGGGAGTTTGCCGAGCTCGGCCGCACCCCGATTCATTACCTGCACCGCAATCTGCCGGTGGAGGAGCTGGTGGCGCTGTACCTGGCGGCCGACGTCATGCTGGTGACGCCCCTGCGCGACGGCATGAACCTGGTGGCCAAGGAGTACGTGGCGTGCCGCGTCGACAGCACCGGCGTGCTCGTGCTGAGCGAGTTCACCGGCTCGGCGCAGGAGCTCCAGTCCGCGCTGCTGGTCAATCCGCACGACATCGACGGCCTGGAGGCGACGCTGCACACCGCCCTGCACATGCCGCCGCGGGAGCAGGCGAGCCGCATGAAGTCGCTGCGGCGGGTGCTCAAGCGGCACGACGTGTACCACTGGGCGAACACGTTCCTGGATGCCCTGGCCGCATGAGCGACCTCGATCGACAGCTCGAGCGGATCGCCGCCTCGCCCGTGCTGCTGGTCGCCTGCGACTACGACGGGACGATCGCGCCGATCGTGGTGGATCCGCAGAAGGCCCGGCCCCAGCGCGAGTCGATCGTGGCCTTGCGCATGCTCTCGGCGATGCCGCAGACGCACGTGGCGGTGATCTCCGGCCGCGCCCTGCAGGATCTGGCGCGGCTCACGGGTCTTCCCGACGACGTTCACCTGGTGGGCAGCCACGGCAGCGAGTTCGACCTGGACTTCGCCACGTCGCTTTCGCCGACGGCGACGCAGCTTCGCGATCGGCTCGTCTCGGAGCTGGCCGCCGTGGCCGGCAACGGCGACGGCCTCCTGATCGAGCAGAAGCCGGCCAGCGTGGCCTTTCACTACCGCAACGCCGACGAGGACACGGCGGCGGAGGCGCTCAAGACCGTGCTCGACGGGCCGGCGCAGCTGGAGGGCGTGTACACCAAGCACGGCAAGAAGGTCGTCGAGCTGGGCGTGGTGGCCACCAGCAAGGGAAGCGCCCTGGAGACGATGCGTCACCGCTGCGGCGCGTCGGCGGTGATCTTTCTCGGCGATGATCGCACCGACGAGGACGCCTTCTCCACGCTCACCGGACCCGACATCGGCATCAAGGTCGGCGACGGCGAAACCCGGGCCCGATACCGGGTCGCCGGCCCCGGCGAGGTGTCGCAGACGCTGGCCCGGCTCAGCGAGCTCCGCGCCGACTGGCTGGCCGGGGCCGAGGCCGTTCCCATCGAGCGGCACTCGATGCTCTCGGATCAGCGCACGGTGGCCCTGGTCACCCCCGCCGCGAGGATCTCCTGGATGTGCGTGCCCCGGCTCGACTCGCCGGCGATCTTCGCCGAGCTGCTCGGCGGACCGGCGGCCGGGCACTTCTCGATCGTCTCGGCAGACGGAGCCACCCCCGTGAGGCAGCAGTACTGCGGGCACTCGCTCGTCCTGAGCACGCGGTTCGAGCGGTTCGCGGTCACGGACTTCCTGGACTGCTCGGGCGGCCGGCCGGGGCGACGGGCCGGGCGCAGCGACCTCGTGCGGCTGGTGGAGGGGCGGGGGCGGTTCCTGGTCGAGTTCGCGCCGCGGCTGGAATTCGGGCGGGTCGCGACGCGGCTCATCCAGCGCGAGGGTGGCCTGGAGCTCGAGGACACGCTCGACCCGACCGTGCTGCGGTCGCCGGGCGTCGCGTGGACGATCGTCGAGGAAGGCGAGCACCAGACGGCCCGCGCCGAGATCGATCTGGACGCCCGCGAGGGACCCCAGGTCTTCGAGCTGAGGCACGGCACGGGCAGCCTGCGCGATCCCGGCACACGAGCCGTGGATCGCGGCCGCCTGACCGAGCACTTCTGGTCGTCGTGGGCCGAGAGCCTGGCCGTGGGCGACGTCGAGCCGGACCTCGTGCGTCGTAGCGCCCTGGTGCTCAAGGGGCTGTGCCACGGACCGACCGGCGCGATCGCGGCCGCCGCGACCACGAGCCTCCCGGAGCACCTGGGCGGCGTGCGCAACTGGGACTACCGGTTCTGCTGGTTCCGTGACGGGGCGATGGCGGCGGCGGCCCTGGTCAGGCTGGGGTCGATCGCGGAGGCCATGCAGTATCTGGACTGGGTGCTGGGGGTGGTCGACGCTTGCGAGTCCCCCGAGCGCCTGCAGCCGGTCTACACCGTGACGGGCGGGCAGCTCGGCCCCGAGGCGGAGATCGGCGAGCTGGCCGGCTACGCGGGCAGCCGCCCCGTCCGCGTCGGCAACATGGCGTCGCGGCAGGTGCAGCTGGACGTGTTCGGGCCGATCGTCGATCTTGTGGCGCTGCTGCTGGAGCTCGACGCCCCCGTCTCCAGCCAGCACTGGCGTCTGGTGGAGGCGATGGTCCAGGCCGTCGAGCGTCGCTGGCGCGACAAGGACCACGGCATCTGGGAGATCCGAAAGCCCCGCCGCCACCACGTGCACTCCAAGGTCATGTGCTGGCTCACCGTCGATCGGGCGATCGCCGTCGCCCGGCGGTTTCTCGATCGGCAGCGCGACGACTGGGCGGCGCTTCGCGATCGCATCGCCGCCGACGTGCTCGAGCACGGCTACAAGCCCGAAATCGGCGCGTTCACCGCGGCCTACGACGGTATCGATCTCGACGCGGCGGCCCTGCACGTGGGGCTGAGCGGGCTGCTGGAGTCCGACGATCCCCGTTTCCGGGGAACGGTCGCGGCGGTGGAGCGGACGCTGGTCGACGGGCCCACGGTTTATCGCTACCTCGCCGACGACGGGCTGCCCGGCTTCGAAGGCGGCTTCCACCTGTGCGCGTCGTGGCTGGTCGAAGCCTACGTGCGTCTGGGGCGGCTCGACGAAGCGCGGCAGCTGTTCACCCAGATCGCCGCGTTGTCGGGGCCGACCGGGATGCTCTCGGAGCAGTACGGGCCAAGGACGGGCCGGGCGCTGGGCAACGTGCCCCAGGCGTACTCGCATATCGGAATCATCGACAACGCGCTCCGGCTCGGCAACGCCTGACGCGGGTGCCGCTGGCGGCTAGCCCGCCAGTGCGAGAGGCCGAACGGTTGCACGGGCAGACAACCGGCCCGTGGTACCACAACCCGTCAACCGGCCTTCCCTTTGGGTCGATACCGAGATACCGACCGGCTTGCCGGCGCGGCCGATAACGGGCCGCGCACCCAATCATCGCACGCGCAGCAGAGGAAGATCCAGGGGCATGTCCGAACATCGTTATGACATCCAAGAGGCCAGGACGCGAATCGCCCGGGTGTTCCGCTACCTGCAGGAACTGCATCGCGTCAAGACGCCGCCCACCGTCGATCTGGACAAGTACGAGTGGGGGCTCCGGCTGCAAACGCTGCCGGCGTACACGTCCATTCAGCGCGGCCCCGCCTTCGGCAACCTTCGTTCGCTGAAGGAGACCGGCGCGCTCACCGACGGCAACTTCCTGTTCAAGGTGGGCCGTCCCAAGGAAACCGAGTGCCCCCCGCCGTCGGTCGTCATCGACCAGTGGCTCAAGCCCGGCTGGCAGAGCGCGTCGGCCGAGCCGAAGGTCTACGACCAGCGCAAGAACAAGACCACCGGCGAGGAGGAGGAGTTCGAGGGGTCCACGGAGCGGATGCTGGCCCTGGAAGACTGGATGGCGCAACGACGCGAGTGGGCGGAGGCGGAGATCGACGTCCAGGACGCCCTGGCCGTCTTCTCAAACCTCTTCGATCTCTGGGGCCGGTTCGCCCGCGAGTCGGAGAAGTACCAGCTCGTGCTCGCCGACGGCATCCTCGTGCTCGACGGCCCGGACGGCCGCATCCGCCACCCGATCCTGCTGCAGCGCATCCAGCTCGCCTTCAACCCGCGCGTGCCCGAGTTCATCGTGCGCGAGACGCGTGACAACCCCACGATCTACTCGCCCCTGCTGCGGTATCTCGGCATCGAGGGCAAGGACATCTATGAGCTCTCGGAGCTGATCACCAAGGACAACGTCCACCCCATCGGCGGGGACGTCGTCAAGCAGTTCTACCGCACGCTCGTGCAGCGTCTGTGGCAGGACGGGCAGTACTTCGACAGCCACAACGAGATCAGGGAGCCCGACGGGCCCTACATCTACCGCGATCCGATGCTGCTGCTGGCCCGCTCCAACCAGGGGCTGGCCGAGGCGCTGGACCGCTATCTTCAGGCGCTGCCGACCCTGGAGGACGTGCCCGAGGCGCTGCTGCGCATCGTCGGCATGGAGACGGGCCGCGAGGCGAACGCCGGCGAGCACGAGCCGGGCTCGATCGACCTGCTGCTGACCAATGACGCCAACCCCGAGCAGGAGCTGGTCATACACCGCCTGGAGGAGACCGGGGCCGTCCTCGTGCAGGGGCCGCCGGGCACGGGCAAGACCCACACGATCGCCAACCTGATCGGGCACCTGCTCGCCCAGAAAAAGAGCATCCTGGTCACGAGCCACGCGTCCAAGGCCCTGCGTATCGTCCGTGAAAAGGTGGCCGAGCCGCTGCAGTCGCTGTGCGTCAGCGTCTTCTACTCCGACGAGGAGAGCTCCAAGCAGCTCGAGGAGTCGATCACCGGGATCGTCAACTACATCTCCACCACGAGCTCGCGCAAGCTCAACCGCGACATCGAGCAGCTCTCGGCCAAGCGCGACGAGCTGCGCACGCGTCATCAGGAGCTGCGGGCGGCCCTGCTGCGGGCGATGACCGACGAGTACCGTCTGCTGGACGTCATGGGCGAGACGATCGCGCCGGCCGAGGCCGCGCGGAAGCTCGTCGAACAGAAGGGCATCCACGACTGGATCCCCGGCCCCGTCCAGGAGAACGCCGAGATCCCCCTCTCGCCGCAGGAGCTCAAGGACCTCTACGCGCTCAATGCCAAGGTCACCCCCGAGGACGAGGCGATGCTCACCTCGGAGCTTCCCGACATCGAGAAGCTCCCGACGCCCAAGGAGTTCGCCGCGATCTTCGACGACATCAACCAGCTCGAGCGCAAGAAGCTCAAGCAGGGCTCGGAGTACTGGGTGCACGACAACCAGACCTCGGAGCTGCTGGAGGAGCTGCTGGAGACCAACGCGGCGGCGGCGGAGGTGCTGCAGACCGACGACGACTGGATCCTGGAGTGCGTGGACGCCGGCGGCGACGAAAGCGGAGAGAAGGAGTCATGGCTGAGCCTGGTGGAGCTCATCAACGAGTGCTGCCAGGACATCCCGGCCAAGGAGGAGCTCGTCCTCGCCCACGGGCCGAAGGTCAAGCCCGACGTGGATGTCAAGGACCTGACGCGGGTGTGCGCCGAGATTCTCGAGCACCTCAAGCAGGGCAAGCGGCTCAAGAAGCTCTCGACCATGCTCAAGCCGGAGTGGCAGACGCTCATCGACTCGTGCACCGTCGATGACGGTCCGCCGTCGAAGCGAGACCACTTCCAGGCGATCATGAACTATCTCGAGGTCCGCACGATGCGCGAGGGCCTCATGCGCCGCTGGGACCGGCAGATGGGCTCACTTGACGCCCCCCGATCGTCCGAGCTGGGGCGCAAGCCCGAAAAGACCGCCAAGCAGTTCGCGGACAAGATCCTGCTGGCCCTCAACTGGCACACGGACCGCTGGTCGGCGTGCAAGGACGTCTTCGACCGCGCCGGCGTCAACTGGAAGCGTCTGGCCGACAAGGTCCCCGTGCAGCAGTCGACGCACGGGCACATCCTGCGGGTCCGCGAGGTCCTGCTCAACCAGCTGCCCAACATCGTCGCCACCCGCAAGGAGTTCGTGGACTGGCAGAGCTCGCTGACCAAGCGCGAGAAGTGGTTCGGCTATGTCAACGGCTTCGGGAAGAAGGACGCCTCGGCCGAGCTGATGAAGCTCTTCAAGGTCGGCATCAAGAAGCCCCACTACGACGTGTACCTGCAGGCCTGGAACCGGCTCAAGGAGCTCACCGACCTGCGGCCGTCATATGAGTGCCGGGTGCAGCTGCTCAAGCAGCTGGAGCCGGTGGCCCCCGGTTGGGCGCAGGCGATCCGCGAGCGCAAAGCCCCCCACGAGCGGGGCCAGCTGCCCGGCGACATCAAGCCCGCGTGGCAGTACCGCCAGTGGGACCAGATGCTGTCCAAGATCGGGCAGGTGGACCTTGACTCGCTGCAGGGCCAGCTCACCTCCGTCAAGGACCAGCTGCACGAGGTGACCGCCGGCTACGTGGAGAAGCTCGCGTGGCTCGCCCAGCTGGAGCGCACCGGGCTCAAGCAGCAGCAGGCGCTCAACGGCTGGCTGGGGCTGCACAAGAAGATGGGCAAGGGAACCGGCAAGCAGGTCGGGCGGCTCCGCGAGGAGGCCCGCAAGACGCTGGCCGAGTGCCGCCAGGCGGTGCCCGTGTGGATCATGCCCCTGTCCCGTGTGATCGAGAGCTTCGATCTCGCCACCACGCAGTTCGACGTGGTGATCATGGACGAGGCGAGCCAGTCGGACGTGCTGGGTCTTGTCGCCTTCGCCATGGCCAAGGACGTGGCGGTGGTCGGCGACCACGAGCAGGTGAGCCCCTACGCGGTGGGCTTCCAGACCGAGACCATCCAGGGTCTGATCGACGAGATGCTGGAGGACATCCCCAACCGGCAGCTCTACGACGGCCGCACCAGCGTGTACGACCTCGCGCGTCAGTCGTTCGGGGGCACGATCCGCCTGCTGGAGCACTTCCGCTGCGTGCCGGACATCATCCAGTTCAGCAATCACCTCTGCTACAACGGCGAGATCCGCGCGTTGCGCGAGGCGTCGGCGAGCAAGGTGGAGCCGCACCTGGTCGCCCACTACGTCGAGGGCACCAAGGCCAACAACAAGGTCAACCAGGACGAGGCCCTGGAGGTCGCGGCCCTGATCGCGGCCATCTGCCGCCTCGAAGAGTACGAGGACTGCACCATCGGCGTGATCTCCATGGTGGGCACGGAGCAGGCGCTGTACATCGACTCCATCCTGCGGCGACGGCTCACCGTCTCGGAGTACCAGAAGCGACGACTGCTGTGCGGCAATGCCAGCCAGTTCCAGGGTGACGAGCGGGACGTCATGTTCCTGTCGATGGTCGACAGCCCGTCGAAGCGGGCCCTGCCGCGGCGGCAGCGCGAGGACGCGGTGAAGGTCTTCAACGTGGCCGCCAGCCGCGCCCGGGACCAGCTGTGGGTGGTGCACTCGCTGCGTCCGGAGCGCGACCTCAAGCACGGAGACCTGCGGCTCAAGCTCATCAACCACGCGATGGATCCGCGGGGTCTGCGCAAGGAAGTGATCGAGCCCACGGGCGGTTTCGAGAGCGAGTTCGAGGAGCTCATCTACAAGGGGATGACCGACGCCAACTACCGCACGGTGCTCCGCTGCCAGGTGGGCGAGTACGTGCTCGACGTGGTGGTCGAGGGCGCCGGCGGCAAGCGGGTGGCCGTGCTGTGCGACGGCGACCGTCACCAGCCCGAGGAGGAGCTGCCCGAGGTCATGGAGCGTCAGCTCACGCTGGAGCGTCTGGGCTGGACGTTCATCCGGGTCCGCGCCAGCGAGTTCTTCCGCAACCCCGAGGCGGGCCTCAAGAAGCTCTTCAAGCGTCTCAAGGAGGTCGGCATCGAGCCGATCGGCCCGCGCACCGCCGAGGAGACGGCCGACACCAACCGCGGCGAGATTCTCAAGCAGAAGGTCCTCAAGCGGGCCGAGCAGATTCGACGGGCCTGGAAGAACATCCCCGACGCGCCAACGGCCCCATCCAAGCCGACCCCCGACGCCGACGCCGAGGAAGACGCCGGCGCCGAACAGGACGAGGAGTCCCGCGAGGCCGCGTGAGCCGCGGCCGGCAGCGCGGCGTGACGGCGTTTTCGCCGCCAGCCGATGAGCCGGGCAGGCCGTGCTCGAGGTCCACCGCGCCGTCGCCGGCCCCCTGGCAGCGCGACGTGATCGAGAAGATCCTCGACCACTGCAGACTCTCGTCGCGGGCGCCGCCTTCGGAACCCAGGGCGCCGGCCGCACGGCCGATCCGCGAGCTCACCGACGTCAGCGACCTCCAGCTCGTTGAGGATCCCGGACCCCCCGGATCCCCTGGACCCGACGAGCCCGTCTGGTCACCCGACTGACCGCGACGAACCGGCCCGATTGGCTTCAAGCCCCCAGGGCCCGGCGCGGTGGCTGCCGGCGGGTTGCCAGAGAATCGTGGGGAATCGTCGTCCGACGCACGCCCGGGCGCCGCAAGACGGGCCCACCGAGACCGAACGTCCCCCACACCACGTTCCTCACCCGCCAAAGCCGTTGCCCGACCCCCTCTCGACGCCCGACCCGCTCTGCCCCCGCCGAATCAAACGTCCTATCAGTTGATCGCCCACCGGTTGTCAACGGTCCGCAAGGCGGACGTGATCCTGGTCATCGACGGCGGCACGATCGTGGAACGCGGCACGCACAAGAGGCTCATCGCCAAACGCGGCAAGTACCACGCCCTGTACACGAAGCAGTACCAGCGCGAGCGTTCCCTGATGCCCGGGATGTGATGGGTGCGCTCTACTGCGGCGCGAAGCCGAAGTATTGCCGCACCCTTCCCGGCTTGTTGACGGCTTTCCACTCCCTCATCCACGCCTCGAACTCTCCCCGGGTCTCCGCGGACAGCGTGCGCTCCGGGCCGGCAAGGTTCGCCCGGACCCGTGGCGTCAACGCCGAGTCGGGGAACCGGTTGATGAACACCCACGCCTGGAGATCGGTGACCGGGATGGTTGCGGCAATCTCCGACAGTGACGGGGTCGGGGTCATCGGCGCCGGCTTGGCCGGGGGTGGGGTCGGCTGTCCGGTGAGGTTGAGCGGCGGACCGGCCCGTTGCACCTGAAGCGTCGCGACCCGATAGGCAAAGAGCAGCGCGGACAGCGATTGTGGATCGCACGGGTCATCGTCGCGTCGTGACTCGGCAAGCACCGTGCGTTGCCGGTCGTCGAGCCCGGCCCACCATCGGTCGGCGCGTTCGATGAAGGCCCGGTTCACCTTCGTCCAGTTGGTCACCGTCTGAATGCCGTTGGCCAGCATCGCCAACCCCTCGCGGGGACGGCCAAGACCGTCGAGCATGTCCGCGTAGTGCAGAATACCGACGAGGTTATGCGCCGGTCTGAAGGTCTCGTATTTCGCGGCCGCCTCTTCGTACTTGCCGGCCGCGGCAAGGGCATCCGCCTCGACCCTCCGGAGCCCACCCGTGCCGTCCTCGATCTTCGACAGGCTCTTGGCACGCTCGATGAGCCGGAGCGCCATCTCGGCGTCACCGCAGTGCGCAGCCGCGTCCGCCAGGCTGACGCAGAGGAATCCCGCCTCGGGCAGGGCCTTGTGCGCGCTGGTCAGCCGCGGGTACGCGCGGGCCGGCTCGTCGACCGCGAGGTAGAGGATCCCGAGCAGCCCTTCGACGAGCGGATCGGGGGACGCAACGAGGTCGAGGCTCGACCACGTCCTGACGGCCGACCGCAAGTCTCCCGTGAGCATCTGCAGAAGACCTCGCGAGCGGTCATCGAGAGCGGACTCGTCGAGTTTGGTCGGATCTCCGCCGGCGTGACGCACGAGATCCCGCTCCAGGCGGATGTCACTTCGTGTGGGGTACAGCCGCAGCGCCGCGTCGTAGTGATCCAGTGCCTTGGTGAAATCCAACGATTGCGAACCGACCCTGACGCCACGGTCATGCATGTAGACCGCGATGTAGATGACGTTCTGTTGACCGGGGTCCAGGAGCTCCAGGCGGGCCGCGTCGAGTTGATCCTGCACCCACAGAGGCACGACAAAGATGTAGAGAGAGACGGCGATGGCGAACACCAGCGAGAGCGTTGCCGCGACCCCGGCCGCCGCCACGCTTCGCCGGTTGCGGCGAAGCGCCTTGATCACACGCGTGCCCACTCCGGCGGGCCGGGCCAGGATGGGCAGACCGTCGAGGAAACGTTGCAGATCCTCGGCAAGCTGCTCCGGCGAGCCGTAGCGGTCGTCCGGCTCCTTGCTCAGCGCCTTGAGGATGATGGTGTCAAGGTCGCCGGCCACCGTCAGCCTTCCGACGGCGGTGCTGGGACGCATCGGCTCCTGACGCAGCACCGCCCGTTCGATCTCGCCACGCGTCCGGGTCTTGAGCCGATACGGGCCGCGGCCCGCGATCAGCTCATAGAGAACGACACCGAGCGCGTACACGTCGCTGGACGTGGTCACCCGGTCCCCGCGGATCTTCTCGGGGCTGGCGTACATGG
>JBFGEG010000068.1:0-19506 GCA_041580235.1 Phycisphaerales bacterium | reverse complement strand
GGGCGATTGTAGTGGAGAGGGATGAGGGGTTCGGGGTTGGGGAGGAGGAAGAATATAGGAGAGTAGCATATTGCCATCTCCCTTCTTCCCGGACCCCGAATCCACCTCCTACACGTCCACCAGCACCTTGAGCATCCCCGGCTGCGCGGCGGCCTGCAGCACGGCCGGCCCGTCGTTGAGCGTCATGCGCTTGCCGATGAGGCTGACGACGTCCACGGCGCCGTGGGCGACGGTTGTCATCGCCTCGCTGATGGGCCCGCTCCGCGACCCCAGCAGCGTGATCTCCTTGCGCACGATCGGCGAAAAGTCGCCGGCGGTCGCCATTCCGGTCTCAGGCGCGTACATCGTCTTGAGCACGATCGTGCCCCGCGGGCGCACGAGCTGCATGGCCAGCTCCACGCCGCTGCCGGAGCCGGTGCAGTCCACCACGATGTCCTGATCGGCGCGGCGGCCGATGTCGTCGACGTGGCGATGCTTCACGCCCCACTTCTCGCAGAGGGCGAGCTTTTCCGAATACCGGCCGATCAGCCGCACCGAGGCATTGAGCTTCGCCATCACCTGGACCATCAGCAGCCCCAGCGGCCCGTCGCCCAGCACCGTGATGTAGGGCTTGCCCTCGATGGTGAGCTGCCGCGCTGACTGGATGGCGGCGGCCAGGGGCTCCACGAACACCGCGTGATCGTCATCGATCTCGTCGGGGACCGCCACCAGGTTCATGACCGGAAGCGTCAGCCAGTCGGCCAGGCACCCGTCGCGGCCCTGCATGCCCAGCACCGTCCGGTGCCGGCAGTGGTTGCTCAGACCCGCCAGGCACATGTCGCACCGCCCGCACACGGCCGCCACCGACCCCACGACCCGCCGGCCCACGAGATCGAGCCGTTCATCACCGTTGATGTGCTCCACGACACCCACGAACTCATGACCGAGCGTGCCCTTGAAGTTGAACAGGCCCTTGCAGAGCTCGATGTCGATGGCGCTGACGCCGGCGCGACGGGTGCGGATGAGCGCCTCGCCACGCTGCGGCTCCGGACGCGGGTGGTTCCTGACCAGCTTGGGCGCGGTCCCGTCGAAGCGGAGCGCCCGCATCAACACGGCGGCCGAAGCCTGGTCGCGGTCCGGTGAGGTGTCAGCCGCCTGTTTCATCGCTCGGGGCTTCGTCACTGCTCTGGTAGGTTTCGCGGGGGGGTGGCTTGAGTCCCGCCGGGGGTGCCGGCTGCTCGTACGACTTCTTGGACCAGAATGCAAGCTTCTCCAGCAGCGTCTCGTCACGCTGATAGGTCGGAAAAAGGTATTCCTGCTGGCCGGCGAAGGGGGCCGCGGCGCCGTTGTACCACGCCAGCCACGCCTCCGGATCGAGGCCCAGGCTCTCGCCCGTGAGCGTGCCCAGCGACTTGCGTGCCGCCTCGTTGATCGACAGCTGCGGCGCGTCGAGAGCGGCGACGAGCACCTGAAAGACGCGGTCCTGCGGGTACTGCCCGAGCGCCACCGCAGCGGCCGTGCGCACATCGGTGTCCTCGTCGTCGTTACGCATCACACGCAGCAGATCAGGCACCACGGCCGGGTTGTGAATGCGTTGCAGCGCCTTGGCCGCCTCCCAGCGGACGTACAGGTTGTCATCCGCGAGGCGAGCGGCGATGACCGGCGCGTCGGACGGCTCGCCCCAACGACCCAGGGCGGTGACGAGGGCGGCCCGCACCAGCGCGTTCGCCTCGACCGCGATCCGGTCGCGATACCACGTCACGTACGCCTCGGCGCCGCCGAAGGGCGAGTTCGAGATGAGGACGGTGCCCTTGCGCCGGTTGTCGGGATCGTTCGGATCCACCATCCAGCGTGCGGCCTGTTCGGGGCTCACCGGCATGATGGCCGAGCCCAGCGAATTGAGATCCTGCGTGAAGGTCTCGCATCCGACGGCGGCGGCGAGCAGGCCCACCGCCCACGCCAAGATGACTGTGCGAACTCCACCCATGACTGCTGACCTCGGCACCACTGTAAACGATCGGTCCGCGGACCACGGCTCCATCAGCCGAAACGGCGACTGGGCCGCTCAATCCGCCCTCTCGGCGGCAACGGTCGTCTGGCCGGCCCGCGTGCGCAGCACCTCCAGCATCGAGCGAACTTCGGCCGCCATCTGCGAGTTGGGAAACTCGGCGATGATCGTCTCGCCCGTGCGGACCGCCTCCGCCCAGCGTCGTTCCCCGACGGTCGCCCGAAACCTGGTGCCCAGGCTGTCGCGATGGCGGACGATGACACCCTCGGCGACGTTCGTGAGCCGGCCCGCCTCCTCCGGCGTGAGATAGCGATCAAGCTGCTTGAGCAGCCCCATCGCGGCCCCCACGTCCTTCTGCTCGGCCGCCTCCAGGAACCGCGTTTCCAGCTCGTGCTTGTGCTCGTCGCGAGCCTGGGTGATCCGCTCGCCGAGCCCGTCGACGAGATGCGAGTCGGGGTACAGCCGCCGGATCCGCGCCGCCTGCTGGTAGACCGCCGCCCAGTTGCGTTGCTCCACGGATGCCTCGAACTGGTCCATCGCCGCCTGCACCTCCAGCTCGTACTGCTGCTCCCGCGCCTGAGCGATGCGCGAGCGATACGTCTCGGCCTCCTGGCGGTAACCGAAGAGGTTGGCCATCTCCTCGCACAAGGTGATCGCGGCGTTGTAGTCTCCGCGGGCGATGTCCTCCTCGATGGCGTCGCGCAGCATCTGCAGCTCGCGATCGCGAAAGAGCACTCTCTTGGCGTTGTCCGAGAGCATCGAGTTCTCCCGGATCTCCGCGAACTCGCCCCTTAGCGACCCGCCCTCACGCAGACGCGACAGCAGCGCCGCCAGCAGCAGGGACACCGGTGCCGTCGTGGCGATCACGATGAGCCCCAGCAGCCCGCCGAGGATCCACGACGCGGCCTCGGTCTTCACACCGTAGGCGAGCATGCCGCCCGACCCTGCCGCGAGCAGGGTGTACACGACGATGATCCACGTCTTGGAACGATCGGGTCTGAGAGGCGGCATGGTCAGCTTCCGGGAGTCGGCGTTCCGCAGTCGAAGGTCACGGGGACCATACACAGGAACCTGAACGACGCGGGGCCGGTGTTGACGAACTGGTGTGTTGTGTTGGGTCGAATGTAGACGACGTCGCCTGCCGCCAGGTCCCGATGCTCACCGTCCTGCTCCACCCGCCCCGCGCCGCTGACGACGTAGACCTCGTGCTCGTAATCGTGGCTGTGCCGCGGGGTGTGCCCGCCGGGGGCCACGGCAAAGTGCCGCATGGCGAAGTTGGGGGCCCCGTCGGCACGGCCCACCATCAATTGCATGGTCACGCCCTCGGCCCCCTCCATCTCCACGGGCCGGGCTTCGGTCTCGTCGGCGCTGCGTACCAGCATCAGGTACTCCTTTGACCCCCGGTCCGTTACTTTACCCTGCCATGACGACACCGGACATCAAAGTCTTCGTCCTCGGCGAATTCGAGACCAACTGCTTCGTGGTCAGCGTGCCAGGGGCGTCGGAGTGCTGGATCGTCGATTGCGGCTTCGAGCCGTCGACGATGCTCGACGCCATCGAGACGGCGGGCCTCCGCCCGACGGCGCTGCTGCTGACCCATACCCATCCCGACCACATCGCCGGCGTCGATGCCGCGTTGAATCGCTTCGGGCCGATGCCGGTCTACGTTCACGAGGCAGAGGCGGGCTTCTGCAGCGATCCCATGCTCAACCTCTCGGCGCTCATGGGGATGCCCGTCTCGGTGACGGAGCCCGATCACCGGATGCGGGACGGCGACACCCTGGAGCTCGCCGGCGAGACGTGGCGTGTCGTGCACGCGCCGGGCCACTCGCCCGGCGGCGTGCTCTTCGTCCACGACGCCTCGAACCAGGCGATCGTGGGCGACACGCTCTTCGCCGGGTCCATCGGCCGGATCGATTTTCCCAGCTCCGACCCGGACGCCTTCCGCCGCACGATCGGCACCGTGGTCATGGGGCTCCCCGACGAGTGCACCGTGTATCCCGGTCATGGGCCGATCACGACCATCGGCCGGGAGCGACAGACCAATCCCTTCGTCGTGCACGGGTTTTGACTCCTGGGCCAATGCGGGTTCAGTCCGGCCGCCGATGTGCCGATAGCGCAGGCGACTGTCCAGGAGCGATCATCATGCACTGCCCCCAATGCTCGTCCGACCTGCAGGCCGCGGTCTACGAAGGCGTTCCCATTCACACCTGCAACGCGTGCGGCGGCGAGTTCGTCGGCGGCGAGGAGTTCGGGCGAATCGTCCAGCACCGTAAGGAGGCCTTCGGAGCCGACCTGACGGCCGCCGTGTCACAGCGCAAGCCGACCTTCGGTCACACGGCCACGCAGCCGACCCGGTCACGGTACTGCCCGGCGTGCGGGCAGAACATGAAGCTGGTCAACTACGCGGGCGACAGCGGCATCTTCGTCGACCGCTGCGACGTGTGCGGGGGCCTCTGGCTCGATCACGAGGAGCTGGAGAAGGTCCAGATCGTCATGGAGAAGTGGGCGGACGAGGCCCAGCCGCAGATCCAGGCCATCGCCGGCGAGCTGGAAAAGGCCCGCCGCCTGGCGGCCGAGCGCACCAGCAACACCTTCAGCGGCTCACGCTTCGCCTTCGTCAACGCCCTGATCAACCGACTTCTGGACGCCGCGTAGAGTCTCCGTTGTGCGCCCGTTCAGGACCGCCGGATCGAATCCGGAGGGCCGTACGGAGCGCTCAAACTAGTCGTACGGACGGAACTGTTGCGCATTAATCCAGTAGTTCACACGCGTCTCCAGCACGGTCAGCGGGATCGAGCCCGCTCCCAGCACGACATCGTGGAACGCCCGCAGGTCGAACTTCTCGCCGAGCCTGTCCTCGGCTCGACCACGCAGCTCGCGGATCTTCAGCTCACCGATCTTGTAGGCGCAGGCCTGGCCGGGCCAGCTGATGTACCGGTCCACCTCCGTCTCGATGTTCAGCTTCGACAACGCGCTGTTGGCGAGCATGAACTCGATGGCCTGCTCGCGTGACCAGCCCAGCGCGTGCATGCCCGTGTCCACCACGAGCCGGCAGGCCCGCCACATCTCGTAGAGAAGCCGACCGAAGTCGTCGTAGGGATCCTCGTACAGACCCATCTCCAGGCCGAGCCGCTCGGAGTACAGCGCCCAGCCCTCCCCGAAGGCGGTGAAGCCCCATTGGGTGCGGAAGTCGGGAAGGCCCTCCAGCTCCTGGGCCAGGGCGACCTGGAGGTGGTGGCCGGGCACCGCCTCGTGCAGGGCCAGGGGGATCATCTCGTACTTGGGCCGCTGATCGAGGGCATAGGTGTTGGCGTAGAAGATGCCGGCCTCCGCGTTGCGGATGTCGCCGCGCTGGTAGTACGCGGTGGTCTGGTTGGGAGCCATGAAGTCGGGGATCTTGCGGACACCGTAGGGCAGCCGCGGCAGGGTCGCGAAGAGCTTGGGAAGCCAGGCATCCACCTGCTTGCAGATGTCGCGGTATCCGGTGAGCAGGGCCTCCTCGCTCGTGTGGTAGAAGCGAGGATCGGTTCGCAGATAGTGCAGGAACGCCTTGAAGAGACGCTCCTGCTGCTGCTCGGAACCCATCGAATAGCGACGCATGAAGTCGCTGGACCTGATCACGTTCATCATCTCGGCCCTGATCCGCGCGACCTCCGCCTGTCCCAGCTCGTGGATCTCGGCCGCGGTCATGTCGGTGGTGGTCATGACCCGCAGCTGGAAGGCGTAGTACGCCTCGCCGTCCGGGAGGTCCGCCGCCGCGATCGTCTCGCGACACGACGGAACGTAATCGTCGATGACGTACGTCCTCAGCTGCTCCACCGCGTCACGCACCGCGGGCAGGACCTCGCCGTCGAGCTGCTCGAGCAGCTCGCGGCGGCGGGCGGGGGCAATGAGGTCGGGCATCCGGTCGAAGGGGCGTCGCAGGGCCTCCAGCCCGCCGCCGGCCTCGAGGATCGCATCGAACTGGCCGGGCAGACCCGACAGCGTGACCCGCGGCGGGGTTCGCCCTTCGTTGGCCCCCGTCTGGAGAAGCACGATCGTCTGGTGCACCATCTCCGGCACCTGCTCCAGCCGCTTCAGGTAGTTGACGTAGTCCTCGTCGCTCTGGAAGCGGACACGCTCGCCCATCTGCGGGATGCGCTGATGAAGGCCGTACCGCCCGCCCATGGGCGCCAGGTACATGCGGAACCGGTGGCCGTCGATGGCGTTGCGGAGCTTCAGCTCGAACAGCTCGTAGTTGAGCTGGTCGTCCTTGTCGAGGTCGTCCTGGGGGACGAGAAGAAGCTGCGTGAGGTGCCGCTGCGTCTCGTCGTGACGCCGTTGGATCGCCTCCAGGCTCCGGTCCTGGACACGATCGGCCCGCGAGTAGTCACCCCGCGACATGGCGAAGGCCGGGAACTCGTCGAGCTCCCAGGCCAGCCGATCCGCAAAGAGCGTGTGGAGCCGCTCCGACGCGTCCTGGGCCGCGGCCGGGCCGCCGATCGCCGCCGCCAGCACCGCCGCCCCTAACGAAAGAACCGTTCGTTGTCGCATGCCCTAGGGTACCTTGTATCGGTTCACGACGGAGGACTCACCATGGGCTCACGTCTCTCGCTGACCCGACGCCGCTTCGTCATGTCCACGGCCGCCACCGTTCTGGCCGGCCCCGCCGTCCGCGCGGTCCGCGCCGTGAGCGTCAACGACCGCATCGGTCTGGCCGTGATCGGGACGGGCGGCATGGGCACCGCCCACCTCCGGGGCCTGGTCGAGCGACGCGACCGGGACAACGTCGAGGTCGTGCGGGTCTGCGATGTGTACCGGCGGCGGCTGGACAACGCGATCAAGCTCATCGGGGGCACCACCGCCCACGGCACCATGGAGTATCGCGAGATCCTCGACGATCCCGACGTCGATGCGGTCCTGATCGCGACACCCGATCACTGGCACACGAAGATCGCGATCGAGGCCATGGAGGCGGCCAAGGACGTCTATGTCGAGAAGCCGCTGTCTCTGACGATCGAGCAGGCGCTCGCCTGCCGCGATGCGGTGCGTCGGACGGGTCGCGTGCTGCAGGTCGGCCCGCAGGGCACCAGCGACGATCGCTACTGGAAGGCGCGGTCGGCCATCGGCAGCGGGCGGATCGGCAAGGTGACCTGGAGCCAGGCCAGTTATTGCCGCAACTCGCGCGGAGGGCAGTTCAACTGGCACATCGATCCGGACGCGGGCCCGAACAACGAGCCGCAGGCCGCGGGCTACGTCTGGTGGGACCGGTGGCTCGGCCACGAATGGGGGCTGGCCGCGCCGATCCCGTGGAACCCCGACCACTTCTTCCGTTTCCGCAAGTACTTCGCGTACAACGGGGGCGTCGCGACGGACCTGCTCTATCACAACCTCGCACCCCTGCTGCTGTGCGTCACCGGGCCCGACGGCGAGTACCCGGCCAGGGTCACCGCGGCCGGCGGCCGTTACCTCGAAAAGGACGAGCGTGACATCCCCGACACCTTCATGATGACGGTGGACTATCCCAGCGAGCACTCCGTGGTGCTGATCAGCGTCATGACCAACGACACGGGCGTGCCCACGGTGATCCACGGACAGCATGGCACCATGGCATTCGCCGACCGCGTCGTCAACGTCCGGGAGCAGGCCGCGTGGTGGGAGGCGTTCCGCGAGACCAACGCCGGCCGCTTCTCCCACCGCATGGCCACCAACGACGAGGGCGAGCGGGTGCCGGAGCCCAAGCCCGGCGAGGCGGCGTTCTCGATCCACGCCTCGCCCCGCCGCGACCACATGGGCAACTTCCTGGACGCCGTTCGCGGCGACGCGGCCCCCCACTGCAACGTCGAGCTCGGCTGCTCGACGATGGTGGCCATCAAGATGGGGGTGGAGGCGTACCGGCACAGCAAGACGCTGCTGTGGGACGCGGACTCGGAGCGGGTGGTCGGCTCCTAGTCTTCTTCCTTGGGCTTGAAGGCCTTGACGACGTCGGCCTGGACGTTCGGGGGCGTCCGCTCGTCGTGGCTGTACTCCATGGTGTAGGAGCCGGCGCCGCCGGTGATGGACTTGAGCTGGTTGGCGTAGCCCATGACCTCCGACAGCGGGGCCTCGGCCTGAATGACCGCCTGGTTGCCCGGCAGGATGTCGGTGCCCTGGATCCGCCCCCGCCGCCCGGAGATGTCCGATGAGATGTCGCCGATCTGGTCGGCGGGCACCGTGATCTCCATGGTCACGAAGGGCTCCAGCAGCACGGGCTTGGCCTTCTGCACGGCGTCGATAAACGCCTTCTTGCCGGCGGCCAGGAACGCGACCTCCTTGGAGTCGACGGGGTGATGCTTGCCGTCGTAGACGCTCACCTTGATGTTCTGCATCGGGTAGCCGGCGATCGCCCCCTGCGTCATGACCTGCCGGATGCCCTTCTCCACGGCGGGCATGAACTGCTTGGGGATCGAGCCGCCGAAGGTGCCGTCCTCGAACAGCAGGCCGTTCACCGCGTCCTCGGCGTCGGGGGCGAGGGGCTCGACCCGCAGGTACACCTCGCCGAACTGTCCGGCGCCGCCCGTCTGCTTCTTGTGGCGGTGATGACCCTCGGCCTTGGCCGTGATGGTCTCCTTGTACGCGACCCTCGGCGGACGCTGCTCGACCTCGATCCCGTAGCGGTCCTTGAGCAGACGGAGCTTCATCCGCAGATGCTGCTCGCCGAGACCGCGCATCACCGTCTCGCCCGTGGCCTGCACACGCTCGATCTCCAGCGACGGATCCTCGGCCACCAGCTTCTGCAGCGCCTCGCCCAGCTTGGTCTCGGCGCCCTTGCTGGTCCCCTCGATCGCCACGCCGTACATGGGCTTGGGACCGGCCGGCACCTGCATCCGGATGCCATCGCCCAGCGACTCCCCGTGCAGCACGCTGTTGTAGTTGAGCTCGTCGAGCTTGGCCACCGCCCCGATGTCGCCGGCGATGATCTGCTCCGCCTCCGCGTGATTCTTGCCCTGAAGCTTGAAGACGTGGGCGATACGCACCGGACGCGAGCCGTCGTCGACCTGGGGCTGGTTCTCCGGGCCGATCGTCCCCTGGTGAACCCGAAAGACGCAGAGCTTGCCGACATAAGGATCGGAGGTGACCCGAAAGACGTGCGCCACCGGCGGCTTGCTCGCATCGCACTCCAGCGTCACCGATTTCTTCTCGCCGTTGCTGCGGTACTCGAGCGTCTGCGGGTTGCCCTCCCGCGGGTTCGGAAACAGCTCGGCCACGATGTTCATGAACTCCTTCACACCGACGTTCTCGCGGCCGGAGGCGAAGCAGATCGGAATCAGATGGCCTTGTCGAAGGGCCGCCTTGAAAGGGGCCTTGAGCTGGGCCGGAGCGATCTCTCCCTCCTCGAGGTACTTCTCCATCAGCGTCTCGTCGGTCTCCACGACCTGGTCGACGATGCCCGTGTGAAAGTCCGCGACGTCACCGATGTCGCTGCTGCCGGACGTGCTCTGGAAGCAGTCGGCGACTCCCGCCCCGCCATCGGTGGGCAGGTTGATCGGCCGGCACACGCTGCCGAAGGTCTCCTGGATGCCGGACACGAGGTTGCCGAGGCCCGACGCATTGTCGATCTTGTTGATGAGGATCAGCCGCGGGCGGGCGTTCTCTGCCGCAGCCTTCATGACACGCCGCGTGACGGTCTCGACGCCGGCGGAGGCGTCGATGACCACGACCGCGGTCTCGACCGCGGGCAGCACGCTCAGGGAGCGCCCGAGAAAGTCTGGTGATCCGGGTGTGTCGAGCACGTTGAAGTGCGCGTCGTTGAAGTCGAAGTGCACCAGCGCGCTGTCGAGGCTGTGATGGAGCTCCTTCTCCAGGTCGTCGAAGTCACAGACGGTGTTGCCGTCCTCGACCCGGCCCACTCGTCCGATCGCGCCGGCCTCGTGGAGCATCGCCTCCACAAACGTCGTCTTGCCGGCGCCCGCGGCGCCCAGCAGGGCCAGATTGCGGATCGCCTCGGTGCTGTACATGGCCATGGCTTCGGGTCTCCGGGAGAAAGCCAAGATGATACTCCTTCCGGGCCAGCGGTACACTGAGGCGGCGATGGACGAGCCGCGCTTCCACATCGTGCTGCTCAACCCGCAGATTCCCAACAACACCGGCAACATCGGCCGGACGGCGGCCGCCGCCGGCTGTCGGCTGCACGTGATCCACCCGCTGGGATTCGACATGTCGGAGAAGGCCCGGCGTCGGGCCGGGCTCGACTACTGGCACCTCGTGGATTGCCGCGAGCACGAGAGCTGGACGGCCTTCGTGGAGGCCGAGCGGCCGCAGCGGCTCTGGCTGTACACCACCAAGTCCTCTCGCCCGCACTGGAGGGCCGATCTCGACGCGGGCGACTACATGCTGTTCGGTGCCGAGACGACGGGTGTCTCCGACGACGTGCATCGCTGGGTGCAATCGAACCAGGGGCCCGACCATCGCATCACGCTCCCCATGGCCCCGGGCGCGCGAAGCCTCAACCTCGCCACCGTCGTCTGCACCGCCGTCTACGAGGGCCTCCGCCAGCTCGAGACCAAACACTAAAGCCGAACGTCATTGTGCGCACGATCAGGACCGCCGGATCGAATCCGGCGGTCCGTACTGAAGCGAGTGTCGGCCCGAAGGGCCGTACGGAGCGCTCTAACTAGTGCGGGAGCGGAAATCGAGCGCACAACGCCCGCACGTCCTCCCGCACCGCGGCGCACTCGCCCTCGTCGCCGCCGGTGGAGAGCACCCGGTCGATGAGCGTCGCCACGGCGTGCATCTGGTCCTGCTTCATGCCGCGCGTCGTCAGGGCCGGGGTTCCCAGACGCAACCCGCTGGTGACCCTCGGCGGCCGCGGGTCGTTGGGGATCCCGTTCTTGTTGACGATGATGCCGGCCGTCTCGAGCCACCCCTCGGCGTCGGCGCCGGTGAGGTTCTCATCGCGGGGGCGCAGGTCCACGAGCATGAGATGGTTGTCGGTGCCGCCCGAGCACAGGCGGTAGCCGTGCCCTGCCAGCCCCTCGGCGAGGGCCCGCGCGTTGGCGACGATCTGGCGGCAGTAGTCGGTGAACTCGGGACGCAGGGCCTCGCCGAAGCCGATCGCCTTGGCCGCGATCATGTGCATCAGGGGCCCGCCCTGGCTGCCGGGGAAGACCTTGCGGTCCACCTTCTTGGCGAGCTCCTCGTCATCGGTCAGGATCAGCCCGCCCCGTGGCCCCCGCAGCGTCTTGTGGGTGGTGGTCGTGACCACGTGGGCATGCGGGAAGGGCGACGGGTGGACGCCCGTGGCCACGAGCCCGGCGATGTGGGCGATGTCGGCCAGCAGGACCGCTCCCACGCGATCGGCGATCTCGCGAAAGCGCTCGAAATCGATGATCCGCGGATACGCGGAGTAGCCGCAGATGACCAGCTGCGGCCTGCACGCCTCGGCGATCTTCTCGATGGCGTCGTAGTCGAGCGTCTCCGAATCCGGGTCGAGGTCGTAATCGACGATCTTGAAGAACGTGCCGGAGAAGTTGACTTTCAGCCCGTGACTGAGGTGCCCGCCCGACTTGATCGGCAGCGTGAGCACGGTGTCGCCCGGCTTGATGACGGCCATGTAGGCGGCGATGTTGGCACTGGCCCCCGAATGCGGCTGCACGTTGGCGTACCCGCAGCCGAACAGCTGCTTGGCGCGGTCCCGGGCCAGGTTCTCGACCTCGTCGTGGAACCGGCACCCGCCGTAGTACCGCGCGCCGGGGTACCCCTCGGCGTACTTGTTGGTCATCCAGTTGCCCATGGCGTGCATGACCGTGGGGCTCACGTGGTTCTCGCTGGCGATCAGCTCGATCGTGGTCGCCTGCCGCTGGGCTTCGTTGGCCAGGATGCGGGCCACCTCGGCATCCTGCTGCTCGAGCATCACCATGAGCTGCTGAGAGAGGGCATCGAGCGACAGCGATTGCGGCGCCGTGGAGCTTTCCGGTGTCATGGGCACAGTGTATCAGCCCGGCGATACCATACGCCCCACGCCAAAGGATCCCATCGATGCTCACCGGCCTCGTGTTCGTCTCCGTCGCTCTCCTGGGCCCGACCGCCGGCCATGTCATCCTTGACGGCCGCTTCGATGACTGGACGACCGCCCCGTTGCAGCTCGACGACCCCGCCGATGCGCCGGGGGCGGTGGTCGATCTGAAGCAGGTCAGGGTCACCCACGACAACCGCTTCGTGCACGTTCTGATCGACGTGGGCCGGCCGGTCAACGTGCAGCGTCTCGATGGGACGATCGAGCTGCTGCTGGACCTCGACGCCAGCCCGGACTCGGGCCAGACGGTGCGTGGGATGCCGGGCGTGGATGCCATCGTCGAGCTCAGCCCGCTCAGCCCCGACCACCCCGGTCGTGCCGGGCGGGGAGCGGCCCTTGGGGTGCCGCTCGACCAGCCGCCGCCGGGCGATCGGCTCCGGTTGAGCCCGTACGTGATCGGCCTCAGCTTCGCACCGACCTACGCCGGTGATCGGTTCGAGCTTCGCCTGCAGCGAGACGCGCCCGTGCCCATGGCGCCGCCCTTCCTGGCCGAAGGCCGGTTCGCCGGCCGTCTCGACGCGCTCGATCTGCGGGGCGAGCTGCTCGACCGCACGGCGACGTTTTCCTACGAGCTGACGCCCGTGGCCTTCGACACCCGAGAGCAGGCCGACGATCCGCTGGCCCGCGCCGCCGGCACGCAGCTTCGCGTTGTCTCGTGGAACGCGGAGATCGGGCGGCTGTTCGACAATCCCGATCCCTTCGCCCGCGTTCTCGCCGCGATCGACCCGGACGTCATTCTCCTTCAGGAGCTGACGGCTGACACCACGGCCGAGCAGCTCGTGCAGCTGCTGGAGCAGGACATCGTGCCCGGCTCCCGCTGGCAGGCCGTCGTCGCCGCCGGCGGAGGCGACCTGCGCTGCGCGGTGGCGAGCCGCGCTGCCCTGCGGCCGGTTGCGGGGCTGGAGATCGTCGCGTACCCCGATCTTCCGGAGTCATCGATCCGGGTCGCGGCCGCGGCCATCGATGTGCACGGCCGCCGGCTGCTGGCCCTCTCGGTTCACCTGCGGTGCTGCGGCCGGGCGGGCAGCTTCGAGGACCGCACGAGAGTCGTCGAGGCGGACGCGATACGCCGTGCCGTGCGGAGGACACTGGCGGACGGCCGATTCGACGGCGTTGTCGTGGCCGGTGATTTCAACATCGTGGGCTCGCGGTGGCCGCTGGACGTCCTCACCGGCGACACGGGCATCGACGGCTCCCCGCTGGACGTGGCCGACACGCTGCAGATCGACGGCGACTCCAACGCGACGTGGGCCGATCCACGCCAGCCGTTCGTGCCGGGCCGACTCGACTATCTTCTCTACGGCGACCGCAGCCTGGAGCTGCGCGGCGGCTTTGTCCTGGATGCCTTGGACCTGGCGCTGCGGTGGTTGGAGCACCACCGCCTGGAGGTACGCGACACGGCGGCTGCCTCCGATCATCTGCCGCTCGTGATCGATCTGCGGTGGAGGCCCGCGACCCGTTAGAATACGACCGATCATGCAGACAATGGAGCGGAAACGATGAAGCTGACGATGGTCGGCACGGGCTACGTGGGCCTCGTGACCGGGGCGTGCTTTGCCAACACGGGAAACGAGGTCACCTGCCTCGACGTCGACGAGCGCAAGATCGATTTCCTGAAGCGGGGGCGGTGCCCGATCTACGAGCCGGGGCTCGTGGAGCTCATGCAGCGCAACGCCGGCCGGCTGCACTTCACGACCGACAAGCACGAGGCCTATGCCGGGGCCGAGGTGATCTTCATCTGCGTGGGCACGCAGGCGGCCAGCGACGGCTCGCCCGACCTCAGCGCCGTGATGCAGGCGGCCACCGACATCGCCGAGTCGATCGACAAGGCGGAGCCGACGGCGGGGCCGCGGGTGGTCGTGGTCAAGTCCACCGTCCCCGTGGGGACGAGTCACCGCGTCCGCGACCGCATCCGCTCGCTGACGGCGGTCCCGGTGGTCATCGCCAACAACCCGGAATTCCTCAAGGAGGGGACCGCGGTCAGCGACTTTACGCGGCCGGACCGCGTCGTCTGCGGCATCGAGGACGAGAGGGCCGAGAGCGTGCTGCGTGATCTGTACGAGCCGTTCGTGCGTCAGGGCAACCCGATCATCATGATGGACGTGCGGTCCTCGGAGATGGTGAAGTACGCCGCCAACGCGATGCTGGCGGCGAAGATCAGCTTCATCAACGAGATCGCCAACCTCTGCGAGTACTACGGGGCCGACATCAAGGCCGTCCGGGAGGGCATGTGCTCGGATCACCGCATCGGCCGGCAGTTCCTCCATCCGGGCCTCGGCTACGGCGGGTCGTGCTTCCCCAAGGACGTGCAGGCGGTGATCGACATGGGTAAGACCGTCGGCTTCGACTGCAAGCTGGCGGCCGCCGTGCACACCGTCAACGACGATCAGCGCGGCTACTTCTGGAGCAAGATCGTCGAGCACTTCGGCCAGGACCTGGCGGGCCGCACGCTGGCGTTCTGGGGCGTGGCCTTCAAGCCGGAGACCGATGACATCCGCGAGGCCCCGGCCCTCACCCTCATGGGGCGGGCGCTGGAGGCCAACGCGACGGTCCGCGCATTCGATCCGGTGGCGGCGGGGCACCTGCCGCGTGAGCTCCCGGACGTCACCGTGGTGGGCGACATGTACGAGGTGCTCGACGGGTGCGACGCCCTGGTGATCTGCACCGAGTGGAGCGAGTTCCGCCAGCCCGACTTCAAGCGCATGGCGGCCACCATGCGCGGCCCCGTCATCTTCGACGGGCGCAACATCTATCGCCGCGAGGCCATGCGCAAGGCCGGCTTCTCCTACTACTCCGTTGGACGCGAGCCGGTCATCCAGGGCAAGGGGACCGACCGGGCCCCGAGCCCGTACCATGCGGCGGAACCGGGCGCTTAGCTCAGCTGGCCAGAGCACCGCCGTTACATGGCGGGGGTCGCAGGTTCAAGTCCTGCAGCGCCCATCACTCGATCTCCGCGATCCGGCGGCGGACGGTGTCGGCCTGCGGGTTGTCCGGCGCGATCTCCAGCGCGCGGCGCAAGTGCACCAGGGCCTCCCGTGACCGGCCGAGGCGGTCCAGGGCGGAGCCCAGGCTCAGCTGCGGCTCCCACCGCTGTGGATCCTCGGCAACCAGCTCGCGGTAGATCTCGATCGCCTCGAGCAGCGGCGCTCCCCGGCCGTACCACTCCCCGGCCGCGTTGAGCTCGTGCGTCGCGGCCAGGGCCATGCGGGCGTTGAACGACTCGGGCGTGCCGGCCGCGATCCGCGCCGCCGCGCGGAAGTGCGCACGGGCCGCCGCCAGCTGCGGCGGGCGTTTCGTGGCGTAGAAGCTCCCCAGGCTGTACTGGGCCGTGAAGCATTCGGGCACCGCGGCGACGACCGCATGGTAGAACGTGCCGTTGTCCTTCCATTGGATCGACCGCCAGACGCTCAGGCCGGCCCCGAGCACGACGATCGCGACGACCGCGCCGCGGACGACCGGCCGCCAAGAGGGACGCTGCTGCAGGCGAGCCGCCGCCAGGGCCACCCCGCAGGCGAGAAACGCGCTGGGCAGCAGCAGGAACCGCATGGACACGCCCGCCGCCGCCGCGAGCAGACCCGAGGTGGGAAGCCAGGTGACCAGCGCGCCGATCCACAGGAAGACGACCCGCGGCGCCCGCCCCACCAGCGGCAGCCATCCGAAGCCGATCACCAGGCCGCCCAGCCCGCAGGCGACCGCCTTGAGCCCGGCCGGATCGGCGTAGGTGAACGCGGCGTTGTCCGGCAGCGTGGTGACCATGTGGTGAAACCGCGTGGGGACCAGCAGCAGCCCGGCGGAGACCACCGCGTTGCGTCCCGCAAAGACGAGCCGCTGCAGCGGCGTGTACTCCACGGCCCCGGCGTGGTGAAAGGTCGCCTCTCCGAGAACGAGCCACCGGGCCGCCAGGTACGCCCCCAGCACGCCGACAAAGGGCAGGTAGGCCAGGGCCGGGCGGCCCGCCAGCGATCGCAGCGTCCGGCCGCCGAGCAGCCAGTCGGCGGCGGGCAGCAGCAGGATCACCGGCGCCGCCGACTCCTTGCCGCCGAGCCCCACCGCGAAGGCCGCAGCGCCCAACGCCAGCCACCTGCCCGAGTCCGGATTACCGTCCCGATACCGCAGGAAGCACTCCAGCGCCGCCAGCCCGCCCAGCGCCGCCAGCAGATCGGTGCGCCCGACCACCGGAGCCACCGCCTCGGTGTGCGCCGGGTGGGCGGCAAACACCGCGCACGCCGCGAGTGCCGGCCAGCCGTCACCGACCAGACGCCGCGCCAGGGGAAAGAGGGTCAGCACCACCAGGCCGTGCAACAGCGCGTTGATCGCGTGGTGCACCAGGGGGTGCCGCACGCCAAGCAGCGCCGGCTCCAGCACGAAGGAAAGTGTGGCCAGGGGTCGCCAGTTGGACGAGCCGGACCGCACACCCTCCAGCGCCGGCCAGTAGGGGCCGGTCACCGCCTCCACGAAGCGGCCCTCGATCACGACCGGGTTGTTCTGCACGATCGCGATGTCGTCGAAAACGTACCCGTTGCCGAGCGTCGGCAGGTACAGCGCGACCCCCAGCGCCGCCACGATCACGGGGCCCCAGGTCCTCACGTCGCAACCGTACCACGAAGCCCCGATCCTGCGTCTGTGACGTCAGGCGGGCTGCTGCGTCTGGCTCTCCACCGTCATGGGGCCGGTGCCGGTGTCGCGCGGGTCCTGGATGGAGCCCGGCTCGGCCACCTCGCCTTGGATGTACGCCCACCCGCACCCCGCGACGACGAGCTCCAGATCCTGCTCGCTGGTCTTCTTCAGGGTGTCGTCTGACATGGCTGATCCCCTTTGTGTGTCATGCATCTACCTCGAGAAGCGCACACCGCCGCCGCCGCGCCACCCGGAATCGGGCCGTCTGTTCAAGCTGGGCAACCTGCCGTCGTGTGATGCCGATCCGCGGCACCGGTCGCGATCGGGCCGCCCGGGCCATACCATGATTCCCCTTCTGGAAAGAGCCGATAGGCTTGCCAGGGGCCCAGCATCATGCCACGTTCATCCGCCCGAGCCAGGACCACCCCGCTCGCCGGGGCTTTCAGCGGCGCCCTCACTGCGGCGTTGCTGGCGTGCTCACCCATCGAGCGCACCGACGCGCCGCCTCAGGCCGCGAGGGTTGACCTCTCGGGCAAGATCGACGTGCCGCCCATCCTCCAGGGGACGATCGCCTCCGAGACGATCCTCGACGGTTTCCAGCCGGTGGTGGTGCACGGTTACGGGCTGGTGGTCGGGCTCGAGGGAACGGGCTCCTCGGACATACCTCCCGACGTCCGGGCACACATGATCATGATGGCCGCGCGGCACGGTATCGGCAGCGCCTCATCGGGGTGGGGCGGGCTGTCGCCGGAGGCCTTGCTGGACTCGCCGGACACGGCGGTCGTCGTGGTGGAGGGGATCGTGCCCCCGGCCGCGCCGGAGGGCACCAGGTTCGACGTGCGTGTGTTCGCCTACCCGACCAGCAGCACGACCAGCCTGGAAGGCGGCCGCATGTACACGACGGAGCTGGTCCCCGTGAGCCGGCCCGACCTGGGACGCCGGCTGCTTCCGCCGTCGGGCAGCCGCCAGCCGGCCGCGATCGCCAGCGCCGCCGGCCCCATCTTCATCAACCCGTTCGCCGATCCCGCCGCGGTCGGCCGCGACACGATCGACCGCCGTACCGGGATCATTCTCAACGGCGGCCAGGCGACGAGAGACCTGCCGCTGAAGCTGCGGCTCATCACGCCCAGCCACGCGCGGGCTTCGCTGATTCAGAGCGCCCTCAACACGCGGTTCAGCCAGGAGCCCGGCCAGCGCAATGCCACGGCCCGCGGTGAGTCCGGCGAGTCGATCGTCATCACCGTTCCCCCGTCGTACCACAACGCCACCGACGACTTCGTGGAGCTCGTCCGCCACACGACGATCCGGCAGGCGGGGACGGAACGGGTGGCGGCGACGATCCGCCGCTACGTGCTGGAGAATCCGGCCACCGCCCGCGCCGCGTCGTGGCGGTGGGAGGCGCTGGGCCCGCGCTGCCTTCCGGTGATCCGGGACCTCTACACCGTGCCGCCGGAGCTTCCGCGTCTGGCCGCCCTTCGCGTCGGGGCAAGCCTCGACGATCCGCTCGTCACGCCGCACCTGGTCGCGATGGCCATCAACGGCTCGCCGGACTCCCGGCTGCAGGCGATCAAGCTGCTCGGTGACATGGGTCTCGACCCCCGCATCGACGAGGCGCTGCACGAGCTGGTCAACGACGAGGACGTCGAAACGCGGCTCGAGGCATACGAGGCGATGGTCAAGCGACGGGACCCGTACGTCCAGCGGTTCACGGTGGACCGCAAGTTCGTCGTGGACGTCGTGGCCTCCGACCAGCCACTGATCTACATCACGCAGCTGGGGCTGCCGCGGATCACGATCTTCGGCGAGGACCTCACCGTCTCGGTCCCCACCACGGTGACGGCATGGTCCCGCCAGGTGATGATCAAGAGTGACCTCGGCGACCCCCAGCTCGAGGTGTATTACCGCCCGCCGGACGCCCTGCAGGGGTCCGCCTACCTGGTCAGCCCCCAGCTTCCCGAGCTGGTGGCGTTCCTCGGCCACACCACCGTGGCCGACAACCCCTTGCCCGGGCTAGGCTTCAGCTACAGTCAGGTGGTCGGGGTCCTGCACCAAATCTGGAGGCAGGGCTATCTAAAGGCCGATTTCAGGCCGGAGCAAGACCGCATTCTGGCCGCCATCATCCGCCAGACGCGCCGAGGCCTGGTCACGGAACGACCGGAGTTCGACACGGAAGTCGGCCTCCCCGAAGCGACCCCGGCGGGCGAAGAGCCGTTTTTGGAGAGCGGCACCGAGCCCGTCGGCCCCGACTCGCCTGGCTTCTAGCTTGGAAGGAAGCAAGGTGATCCGTTCGCTCGAACCCCCCGCACCGGACACGCCGGAGGCTCCGGAACCCGAACAGCGCTTGCGAACCAACGGCCACCATCCTGCCGCGATGCGGCTGGCCAAGGTCACGCTGGCCGGCTTCAAGTCCTTCGCCGACCCGATGGACTTCCCGTTCGACGCGCCGATCACCGGCATCGTCGGGCCCAACGGCTGCGGCAAGTCCAACGTCGTGGACGCCATCAAGTGGGTGCTCGGCGAGCGCTCCGCCAAGAGCCTCCGCGGGACGGCGATGCTGGACGTCATCTTCGCCGGCTCGGCCAGCCGCAAGCCCCTGGGGGCGGCCACCGTCACGCTCACCTTCGAGAACCCCGCGGTGGATCCCGAGGCCGGCGATCCCACGCAGCGCCGCTTTCTCAGCGTGGACACCGAGCAGGTCGACATCACGCGGCGGCTCTACCGCGATGGGCGAAGCGAGTACGAGATCAACGGCCG
Source organism: Phycisphaerales bacterium (assembly GCA_041580235.1). Classification (GTDB taxonomy): domain Bacteria; phylum Planctomycetota; class Phycisphaerae; order Phycisphaerales; family SM1A02; genus JADFOJ01. Next base: position 112 of record JBFGEG010000068.1, on the reverse strand, counting down.
CAAGTGCCGTCTCCGCGACATCAAGGAGCTGTTCCTGGACACGGGCATCGGCACCAACGCCTACTCGATCATCGAACAGGGGCGTGTGGACGCGATGCTCACCGCCAACCCG
>JBFGEG010000067.1:0-19538 GCA_041580235.1 Phycisphaerales bacterium | reverse complement strand
AGCCCGGCGAGCTCAGCCTCGAGGGCGGCGAGTCGCGTGCGGGCCCCCGGGTCGGGCTCGAGCGTGAGGGCCGCGCGCTCGCTCTCGAGCTGCATGATCCTGCGGTGCAGCTCGTCCAGCTCGGCCGGCATCGAGTCGTTCTCGATGCGCAGCCGCGACGCGGCCTCGTCGAGCAGGTCGATCGCCTTGTCGGGCAGGTGGCGGTCGGCGATGTAGCGGTGCGACAGCGTCGCGGCCGTGACCAGCGCGCCGTCCTGGATGCGCACGCCGTGGTGCGCCTCGTACCGCGGCTTCAAGCCACGGAGGATCGCGATCGTCTCCTCCACCGAGGGCTCGCCGACGTAGATCGGCTGGAAACGCCGCTCGAAGGCCGCGTCCTTCTCGATGTGCTTACGGTACTCATCGAGGGTGGTGGCGCCGATGGCCCGCAGCTCGCCGCGGGCGAGGGCGGGCTTGAGCATGTTGCCCGCCGACACCGCGCCTTCCGCCGCGCCGGCCCCGACGATCACGTGCAGCTCGTCAATGAACATGATGATGCGGCCTTCGGCGGCGGCGACTTCCCGCAGCACTGCCTTGAGGCGGTCCTCGAACTCGCCGCGGAACTTCGTGCCCGCCAGAAGCTGCCCCACGTCGAGAGCAACGATGCGGGCGTCGCGCATGGATGCCGGGCAGTCGCCGTTGACGATGCGCAGCGCCAGCCCCTCCGCGATCGCCGTCTTGCCGACGCCGGGCTCGCCGATGAGCACGGGGTTGTTCTTGGTGCGGCGGCTCAGCACCTGCATGCAGCGGCGGATTTCCTCGTCGCGCCCGATGACCGGATCGAGCTTGCCCTGCTGCGCCTTCTCCACGAGATCGATGCCGTACTTCCCGAGCGCGTCGTACTGGCTCTCGGCGCCGGGATCGGTGATGTTCTCGACGCCGGACGCCTCGCGCAGGGCCTTGATCGAGTCGAGCAGCCGCCGGCGGTCCAGCCCGGTGACCGAGAGCACCTCCTTGGCGTCGCTCTTGACATCGGCCAGCGCCAGCAGCAGGTGCTCCGTCGAGATGTAGGCGTCGTTGAGGGCGCGGGCCTCCTTGTCGGCGTGCGCCAGAACCTGGACGGTGGACGGAGACGTCTGCGGCTGGGTCGCGCCGCCCTGCGACGTCACCTTGGGCCGCCGCTGCAGCTCGCTGCGGGCCACCTCGACCACGCGGGCGCGGTTGACACCGGCCTTGGTCAGGATGGAGCTGGTGAGCCCGGCCGCGTCATCCAGCAGGGCGACGAGGATGTGAAGCGGCGACAACTCGCCGTGCGATTCGGTGATCGCCAGCGTCTGGGCCGAAGCCAGGGCATCCTGGGCGAGCGTCGTGAAGCGATCCATGTGCATATCGGAACTCCCTGCGCACAGCGCTGCTCTCTACGGGCGCAACCCCCACGCCCGGGAGGGGCCCGCTGGCGGCCCCTGGGCGGGGGTCCTACTGCCAGAGTGACAGCCGCCTAATAATTGGACGCCATGTCTGCGGGCGAGCCCCCCACTCTGATCAGACGCCAGATCCGGGCGGTCGTCGCGCTGCTGGTCATCGCTGGAGGAGTGCTCGGGGTCGCCTACGGCGTCTACCGTCTCACGGTCGGGAGGCCGATGCTGGCCGGCCAGCGCAGCCACGACTTCGGCACCGTGGAGCTGGTGGACAATGCCGTCGATCTGCAGCACACGTTCGTGCTGACCAACCGCAGCCGCCGGACCATCGAGATCGCCAACGTCAAGACCTCCTGCGGCTGCACGGCGGCGGACCCGAGTACAAGGACGCTGCCGCCTGGAGCGTCCGTGGAGATCGCGGCCACGCTGACGTTGAAGGACGACGTTCGCAAGAAGGCGAGCATCTACCTGGACTACGGCGCCGAGGACGTGGACGTGCTGCACCTGGAGGCGTTCGCCAGGCTCCGGCACCGTCTCAAGGCCGCGCCGGGACCCGACCGTCTGGAGCCTGGCGAGACCATCGATCGGCTCATCTTCTACCTCGACTACGACTCCAATGATGCACCACCGGCGCCCCGGATCACCACGCCGCCCGGCGTGCGGGCCGAGATCAACGAGTGGGCGAAGGTCGCCGGCCGCCGGCCCAGCACGGGATCGGCCGCGCGATGGCGCAGCCGGCTCCGCCTGGAGCTGACCAACGGCCCGCCGGCGACGGACGGGGACGTGCTCATCGAGGTGGGGCCGGACCAGAAGCTCACTATTCCGCTGGAGTTACGCGCCGCGTCCAGCGGCGGATGACATGATCCGAAACGCGTCGGCCCGGTTCTGATACACTGCCCGCCCTGACCAGCCGGGCGTCGGCTGGCACACCGGAATCAACCACAGCGCACGGATGTGAACAACCTACCTGGCCGTCTCGACGTGGGGGCCACGAGTGGGCGGCGCCGATGGTGCGCGATCGTGGTGGCCGGCTGCCTTCTGGCGGCGGGGAGCGCCGACGCCCAGCCATGCCTGCCCCTGGGCTGCCCTTCGCTGGCCGTCGCTGACGGGCAAGGGTTCGACTTCCCGGATCCCGATGACTTCCAGCCCGATCGGCGGCCGGGCATCATGCTGAACCTCTTTGGAGGATCGTGCTGGAATCCACCGTCCGGCGGACCGCAGTGGTGGCAGGTGCTGTCCGACGGCGACGCCAACGGCGTCGCCGACGCCGTGGACGAGCTGCTGCTGCAACTCGATAGCCTGTATGACGAGGGCTGGCGACGAATCATCCTGAAGCTCCCCGCGGGGGCGTTGAGCGGCTATCTCATGGCGTCCTCGCAGTGGTGGGCCATGCCCCCTGTCAAACGAGAGGATCTGTCCGTCCATCTTCGGGCGTGGATCCACACGCATCCGGACGCCACGGTCGGAATCTACAGCGGGTTCAGAATCAACGATCCGTGCAGGCTCTGCATGGCGCCGTGCGAGACGTGCTCGGATTGCGGCGAAGGCGGCGGCTGCACGATGTGCCCGACATGCGATGACTCGCCGGTGGCGCATGTCCCGGACACCGCGAGCGCCGCCGACATGTGCATCTTCTACAACAACGTCGCGCCCTGGATCGCACTCGAGGTCTACGAGATCTGGTTCGACGCCGCCGGCGGGGCGAAAGTCGAGAACTGGGACTCGATGCTTCGCCTGGCGGGCAACCCCGACTACCGCGGCCGGGTCAGGTTCGCGGCCGAGCCGCTGATCGTCGCGGCCGGCCCCGGCTGGAAGTATCCGGTCTTCGGCGTGATCGGCCGGATACCCTTCGTGTCCAGCCGCCGCTACTACGCGGCGCGCGGAGCCGAGAGGCAGGGTGCACCCTGGACATTCGATGCCCAGGAAACGGAGATTCACGTCATGCTTCGGTCGGACGACTTCTGCGTCGACGCCGACGCCGACGACGCCGAGGAGTGCACGGCGTGTCCAGACTGGTGCCAGGGTCCTGAAGTTGCGATCGATGTCGTGCATGAGTACATCCAGCGCGGCTACATTCCGGTCGCCGCCTCGAGCCAATCCGCCGGGTACGTGCGCCGAATCCTCGACATCGACGCCGAAGGCGTGGCATGCCCGGCGGACCTTGACGTCGACGGCATCGTGGACATGCAGGACGTGGCCCGGCTGTCGATGCACCTGGGCATGAGCGGCGGCGCGACGCTGTACCACGGCGACGTGGATCTCGACGACGACGTCGACGTGCTCGATTACCTGCTTTTGGTGGCGATGCTCGGCACCGGTTGCGGGTGAGACCCGCCATTGGGCTTCTCCAGCATCCGCAGCCCGCACAGCCGGAACTGGCGGCCCTCCGTTGCCGCCGGGATCGTCGAATCGCATTGCCTGGCGTTGGCGGTCGGTAATACTCATCGTCAGCCGGCAGCGGGCCTCGCCCCTGCCGGCGTGGCTGTGATCGGGGTTCGAAGAGGGGGCACACGTCAATGAAGTCATGTTTCGCGTTCGCCGCGTTGGCGACGCTGGTGTCGGCCACGTCCGCGGGGGCGGATCCGGCCGGCCCGGACACCGTCTCGGTTGACCTCGGCTTGTTCATGAACGCCTCGGCGGGGGAGATCTACTACGACGGCCCCTACCCGACCTACGTGCACGCCTCACCCGCCCCCGGCGCTCCCGATCTCACGGAGATCAAGATCGACCTGTGGGGCATCATCTCACTGCTCGGATACGAGGCCATCGCCGGCGTCACTGTCACCGACACGGGCTCGAACAGCTACGGGCAGCTCAGCCCGGGCGCCGACGTGGACTTCATGAGACTCAAGAACGTCGAGCCCGATCTCGACGTGATCTTCGCCTACGAGGGACCAAACCCGATCCACGCCGGTGAGTCGGCGAAGATGCTCGCCCAGCGCGTGGCGTCGATCGACTCGTTCAACGGGGCGCAGGACGCGTGGGACATGACGCACGTCTCGCTGGGCGCGGGAGGATCGCTCACGGCGCTCTTTGGCGAGCCTGTGGTCGATTCGCCGGACATCATCGGGCGGCCGAAGCTGCTGCTGAGCGAGGCCGGCTCGTTCGAGTCGTTCCGGGTGAGCATGGAGGCCGTGGTCCCGGCCCCCGCGACGCCGGCGGTCCTGGGACTGGCGGCCTTCGCGTGGCGTCGTCGCCGGCGGTCGGGTCGTCGGTCGGTCAGACGCCCCATGACGCCGTGAAGAGAAGGCGTCGACGATCCCGACGTTGCCCAGAAACTCATAACGAAGGAAAGAAGTCCATGAGGTATTTCAGTGCATTCAGTCTCGCTGTCGGTGTTCTGCTCTTTTGCCTGATCGCGGCGACTCAGCCGGCTGTCTCACAGTACGAGTCGCTCCCGGCGATCGAGTCGCTGGCGAATAACGGGGAGGGCGTCGTGGTGAACGGGTGTTTCTATCCCGTCATCACTGAGTGGTTCACGATCCGTGGGCTCAACGACATCCTCCCGTCGCCCGGCCCCGACAGCTTCTACCGCTTCATTGCCCTTCGTGGGCGGTACGCCGATGGCAACACAACATTCGAGTTCATGAGCGGTGGAGATGCTCTGTTCGGCGGCTATTTCCCGTCTGGCAAAGATCGCGAGAACTTCGAGTTTCGCGAGGAGTACGGTCTGGACGATTCGTCCCCTGGATTCGGCGTCAGTGTCTTTGTGTCTGGGAGTGTTCGCCTCGGCGTCACCTATGTCGTCCTGCCCGCCGAGCCGTTGGTGGAAATAGTCAATCAATGAGCCGTCGCCGTCGAGATCTGCCGGTCAGAGCTGTCGCAGCCGGCGCCGTTGAGTCTCACCGACGGGGCGTCGCCGGCGGCTCGTCCGCCCCGGCTACGGCAGGCTGATCCCAAAGAACCGCTCGGCGTTGGCGTCGAGCTGCCGCTCGAACTCGGCCTGTTCTTCGCCGCGCAGCTCGGCGAGGAACCTCGCCACGTGGACGACGTGCTTGGGCTCGTTGGGATGGATCTTCCGCACGGGCTCCGGGCTCAGGTACGGCGCGTCGGTCTCGGCCATGATCCGGTCGGCGGGCACGATCTTCGCCGCCTCGGCGACCGGGCGGGCGTTGGCGAAGGTGACCACGCCGGTGAAGCTGATCCAGGCGCCGAAGTCGAGGACGCGCCGGGCGTCGTCGGGCGAGCCCGTGAAGCAGTGAAAGACGTAGCGGTCGTGCGGAAGCGGTGTGTTCTCGAACACCGCCAGCAGGTCGTCAAACGACTCGCGGCAGTGAACGACGATCGGCTTGGCAAGGCCCGAGGACTGAATGAACGCCAGCTGCTCTTCGAGTAGCGTCGCCTGGAGGCTCTTCGGCGGATCGTCGTAGTGGTTGTCCAGCCCCAGCTCGCCCCAGGCCACGCACCGGGGATGCTCGGCGACCTTGCCGATGATCGGCCACGCTCGCGGCTCGGCCGCCGACAAGGGATGAACCCCGGCCGTGCACCAGACTTCGTCGTATCGCGTCGCCACGTCCTGGGCGGCCAGGCAGTCGCCGGGGGTCGTGCCCACCGTGATCATGCCGCGCACCCCCGCCATACGAGCGTCGGAGATCACCTCGTCGATGCGGCCGACGAACGCCTCGAACGTCAGATGGCAGTGGGTATCGATCACCTGTTAGACTCCTGCCCCGGGGCGCGATGACCATTCTTCACAAATCCAGCCGTTTGCGAAAGGAGCTGTCGCTCTTCAGCGTCTACGCCATCGCCACGGGCACGACGCTCAGCGCCGGCTTCTTCCTGCTGCCGGGGCTGGCCGCCAAGACGGCGGGACCTGCCGTCATCCTGAGCTATGTGATCGCGGCGCTCCTGCTGGTGCCGGCGATGCTCTCGATCGTGGAGCTGGCGACCGCCATGCCGCGGGCCGGCGGGGCGTACTACTTCCTGGATCGCAGCCTGGGGCCGCTGGCGGGCACCGTGGGCGGGCTCGGCACGTGGCTCGCCCTCGTTCTGAAATCCGCGTTCGCCCTGGTGGGGATGGGCGCCTACGTCTCCCTCATCTTCAACATGGTGGGCGATCAGCATCCCGCGCTGGGTGAGTTCCTGCACCGGTTCGGGGTCTACCCCATTGCTGCAAGCCTGGCGGTGCTGTTCGGGATCATCAACCTCCTCGGAGCCAAGCGGACCGGGCGCTTCCAGATGGTGCTGGTTCTCGGTCTGCTCGCGATCCTGGCCGGGTTCATCGCCCACGGCTCGGCGCACACGAAGCGGGCCAACTTCGCCGGGTTCTTCGACGCCGGGTTTGAGCCGATCGTCGGCACGGCGGGCCTGGTTTTCATCAGCTACGTCGGCGTGACAAAGATCGCCAGCGTGTCGGAGGAAGTGAGAAACCCGGAACGGAACCTCCCGCTGGGCATCTTCCTGGCCCTGGGCACGGCCGTCGCTGTGTATGTGCTGGGGGTCGGCGTCATGGTCGGTGTTGTCGGCCGTGAGGAGCTCGCCGAGACCTTGACGCCGGTCGAGAAGGCCGCCGAGCAGTTTGCGGGCAAGTGGGGTGTCTGGCTCGTGTCGCTGGCGGCTCTGCTCGCCTTCAGCTCGGTCGCCAATGCGGGGATCCTCGCGGCGAGTCGCTACCCGCTGGCCATGGGCCGGGATCAGCTCTTACCCCGGGCCTTTCAGAGGCTGGGGCGCAGCGGGACGCCGACCACGTCGATCCTGGTCACCGTCGGCGCCATCCTCTTTTTCCTGGCGGCCCTGCGGGACCCGACGGGCATCGCCAAGCTGGCCAGCGCCTTCCAGCTTCTCATGTTCGGCCTGCTGTGCCTGGCCGTGATCGTCATGCGGCAAAGCGGCATCGAGTCTTACGACCCGGGATTCCGCTCGCCGCTGTACCCGTGGATGCAGATCGTCGGCATCCTCGCCCCGATCTGGATCATCGCGGAGATGGGGTGGCTGTCCATCCTGTTCACCTCCAGTATGGTCGGCGTGGGCATCTTGTGGTACCGCGGTTACGCCCGCAAGCGGGTGGACCGCCACGGCGCCATCTACCACGTCTTCGAGCGGCTCGGCCGGCGCCGCTACGCCGGGCTCGACGCCGAGCTGCGCAGCATTCTCAAGGAAAAAGGACTGCGTGAGGCAGACCCCTTCGAGCAGGTGGTCGCCCGCGCCTTCGTCATCAAGGCGCGTTCCCGCGACACTTTCGATCGCATCGTGGGGCGGGCGTCCACGATGCTCGCCCAACGTCTGCCCTGCACGGCCGAGACGCTCTCAGAGGGCTTTCTGCAGGGCACGAGGACCGGCGCCACGCCCGTCGCCGGAGGCGTTGCCCTGCCGCACCTTCGGATGCCGGACATTGAAGCTCCCGAGATGGTCATCGTGCGGTGCACGACCCCCGTGGCGGTCACCACCGGCGACCTCTTCGGCGCGGCCAAGTCCACGAGCAACATCTCGGCCATGTTCTTTCTCGTCAGCCCCGAAACGGACCCTGGTCAGCACCTGCGGCTGCTGGCGGAGCTGGCCAGCCGCGTCGACAAAGAGGACTTCATTCCGCTGTGGCTCGCCGCCGAGGACGACCAGCAGCTCAAGGAGATCCTGCTGCGCAGCGACCGCTATCTGTCGCTGCCGGCGATCGCCGGGACAGCCACCGGGCCGCTGGTCGGCCGGGTCCTGCGGGACATCACGCTGCCCGAGGGCTGTCTGGTCGCCGTCATCCGTCGGCAGGGCGACACGATCGTCCCCCGCGGCAGCACCGAGGTGAAGGACGGCGACTGGCTCACCGTGATCGGAAGCACGCGGGGCGTTGAGGCGTTGCGCGAGCAGTTCGGCACCCTGCGGCCGGAGGGTGGGGACCCGCCCCGTTGAAAACGATTCTCAATACAGGGCGACGGGCGTCGTGATCGAACCCGCCACGCGGCCCCGCCGCGGGGCCGCCAGCGTCACTTTTGCAGTAATGTTGACACACCAGAGGGCCGTCACTACGATCGCGAAGTTTGTGAAAAAAGGCACAGCGTGATGGGCAGGTATCACTATGTGTTCCCCAAATGGAGCAACGCGCTGCTGCCTGCGCTGTGCGTGACAGGGCTCGTGGCGCCGCTTTATCTCGTGTTCATCGTCGCGTACGGCTTCAGCCCCATCACGACTGACGTGGGCTACCAGCCCGTCCAGCCGGTTCCCTTCAGTCACCAGGTCCACGCGGGCCAGCTCGGCATGGACTGCCGGTACTGCCACAACACCGTCGAGGACGCGGCGAAGGCGGCCATCCCGCCGACGCAGACCTGCTTTAACTGCCACACGCAGATCCACAAGGACAGCCCCAACCTCGCGCCGCTGTGGGAGAGCTACGAGACCGGCGAGCCCATGGAGTGGATCCGCGTTCACGACCTGCCCGATTACGCCTACTTCAGTCACGCCGCGCACGTCTCGCGCGGCGTGAGCTGCGTCGAGTGCCACGGCCGCATCGACAAGATGGAGGTCGTCTACCAGCAGGAGACGCTCAGCATGGGCTTCTGCCTGGAGTGCCATCGCGATCCCGAAGGCCGCGTGCGCGATCCCGCGCTCGTCACGCAGCTGGGCTGGGGTTTCGAATTCGATGAAGACCAGCGGCGTGAGGAAGGCCGCAAGTGGATCGAGCGCAACGACCTGGACCCATCCCAGAACTGCTCCGTATGTCACCGTTAGATCACAACCGCCCCCGCGGCAAGGCATATTGGCGAAGCCTCGACGACCTCGCGGACACGCCCGAGTTCCGCGAGTTCGTTTTCCGTGAGTTCCCCGCCGGTGCCACCGAGATGCTCGACTCCGGCGAGCGACGGCAGTTCCTCAAGATCATGGGCGCGTCGCTGGCCCTGGCCGGCTTCGGTCTGGCCGGCTGCCGCCGCTGGCCCAAGGAGCAGATCGCCCCCTTCGCCAACCGGCCCGAGGGCCGCGTGCCCGGCGCGCCGGAGTACTACGCCACCTCGATGGAGCTCGGCGGCGTGGCCGACGGCCTGCTCGTGACGAGCTTTGACGGCCGCCCCGTCAAGATCGAGGGCAACCCGGAGCATCCGGTCAGCCGCGGTGGCAGCGGCGTTGAGGCCCAGGCGAGCGTGCTGGAGCTCTACGACCCCGACCGCAGCCGCTACCCGATGCTGAGGGAGACCGACAGCCGGCACCAGTCGAGCTGGCATGCCTTCGAGACCTGGGCGACGAAGCACTTCGACAGCCTCGGCAACGCCAAGGGCGGCGGCCTCGCCGTGCTCAGTGAAGCGACCGAGTCCCCCAGCGTTGGGGACATGAGAGCCCGCGTGATGAAGCGGTTCCCGCGGGCCGCGTGGTACGAGTACGAGCCCATCAACACCGATCACGAGATGGCGGGCTCGAACGCCGCCTTCGGGGCAACGTACCGGCCTCAGTACTCGTTCAACCGCGCGAAGGTCGTCGTCTCGCTCGACAGCGACTTTCTCTCGGCGTCACGGGCCATGGTGCGCAATACCCGCGACTTCGCGCAGGGGCGCAAGCGTCTGCTCGACGGGACGTCAACGCGGCTGTACGTCTTCGAGAGCGCATTCAGCCTCACCGGTGCCAACGCCGACAACCGTTTCGCGGTCCGCAGCCGCGACGTGTCGGCCATCGCCGCCCTGCTCGCCGCCCGGCTCGTCCCCGATGCCGCTGCCTCGGCGTCGGCCCGCGAGCAGTCCGACCGCGCGACGCCGGAGGTGCTGGGCCTTGACGCGGCGGTCCTTGACCAGGTGGTGTCCGACCTCAAGCAGAGCCGTGGTGACAGCATCGTGCTGGCGGGACCGCGGCAGCCGGCCGAGGTGCACGTGCTGGCGGCCCTGATCAACGAGCACCTGGGCAGCGTGGGCCGCACCGTCCGCTACACGCCGCTGCCGGACGCGACCCAGAGCGTTCCCTCGATCACGTCCCTGACGAAGGACCTCGACTCCGGCCGGATCCACACGCTCGTGATCCTCGGCGGCAACCCGGCCTACGACGCGCCCGCGGACCTCGACTTCGCCGGCAAGCTGTCGTCGCAGCGTCTCAAGAGCGTGCACCTGAGCATCTACGACAACGAGACCTCCCGGTTGTGCACGTGGCATCTGCCCCGGGCGCATTACCTCGAGTCGTGGGCCGACGGGAGGGCGTGGGACGGCACCTGGTCGATCGCCCAGCCGCTCATCGAGCCGCTGTTCGGCGGACGCAGCCCACTGGAGCTTCTGGCCGTCATGGAGGGTGGCGACGTTCGGGCCGGTTACGACATCGTGCGCCGCACGATGAGCGAGTCGGCCAATCGAACGGACTTCGAGCAGGCGTGGCGACGCACGCTGCACGACGGGTTCCTCGCCGGCAGCGCCGCGACGCTGATGAGGCCCGATGTCCGGCGGCCGGCCTGCATTGCGGCCGTCGAGAGCATCTGGCAGCAGTGGGCGCCGGCCCCTGCCGGCGAGATGGAGCTTGTCTTTGTTCCCGACACCAAGGTCTACGACGGGCGCTTCGCCAACAACGGCTGGCTCCAGGAGCTACCCGACCCGATGACGAAGTTGACCTGGGACAACGCGGTGCTCGCGGGCGTGGAGGCCGCCGGCCGCCTTGGCGTGACAACCGGCGATCGAGTCCGCGTGACGCACGGTGATCGCCAGGTCGAAGCGGCCGTGTGCGTCATGCCCGGGCAGTGCTCGAACTCGGTGACCCTGAGCCTGGGTTACGGGCGTCCCCACGGAGGCACGATCGCCGAGGGGGCGGGCTTCGACTTCTACGCCCTGCGAACCGCCGACGCCATGGGCTTCACCACCGGCGCCGTCGAGAAGATCTCGGGGCATTACCCGCTGGCCCAGACCCAGGACCACCACGCCATCGACAGCACGGCCGGCAAGGGCACGCAGGCCCGCCTGCCGTCGCTCTTCCGGGAAGCCACGCTCCAGCAGTTCAAGGACAACCCGCGGTTCGCCAACGACCACCATCACACCGGAGCGCACGCAGTGCACCGGCTGAGCCTGTGGAACGAGACGAACCTGGAGGGCGCAGTGTACGCGTGGGCGATGTCGATCGACCTCAACGCCTGCACCGGCTGCAGCGCGTGCGTCGTCGCCTGCCAGGCGGAGAACAACATCCCGATCGTCGGCAAGGACCAGGTGCTGCGCGGCCGCGAGATGCACTGGCTGCGAATCGACCGGTACTTCCAGGGACATGATCCCGAGACTCCTCGATCCGTCGGCATGCAGCCCATTCCGTGCATGATGTGCGAGAACGCGCCGTGCGAGCAGGTCTGCCCCGTGGCGGCGACCACGCACGACAAGGACGGTCTCAACGTCATGGTCTACAACCGCTGCGTGGGAACGCGATACTGCTCCAACAACTGCCCCTACAAGGTCCGCCGCTTCAACTACTTCGACTACTGGAAGCGCGGCCCGGAACGGGAGATGGGGCTCCTGCACGTCAAGCCCGACTACTACACGAAGCCGCAGACCGACATGCACCCGCTCCGCCGGATGCAGATGAACCCCGAGGTCACCGTCCGCAGCCGCGGTGTCATGGAGAAGTGCACCTACTGCATCCAGCGCATCAGCGTGGCCAAGATCGAGGCCAAGAACGCGTGGGTGAAGATGACGCCCGAGCAGAAGCAGAGGCAGCCTCGCGCGACCGTCCCCGACGGCTCCCTCACGACGGCTTGTGCGCAGGCGTGTCCGGCCCAGGCCATCATCTTCGGCGACATGAACGACCCGACCAGCCGCGTCTCGGACGCCTTCAAGGGTGCTCGCTCCTATCAGATGCTTGAAGAGATCAACACGAAGCCGCGGACCAGGTACCTGGCCAAGCTCCGCGACCCCGCCCCCGTCGGGGCCCAGGAGGCCGGCTCGGCCGGCCACGAGGAGCCCAACCACGGATGACGACCCTGGCAATCGACAACACGTTCGATGATCCGGCGCGTCGGGCGCCGCTGGTGCTCAACCACACCGACTTTGGATCGGTCACGAACGACATCTGCGCCGTGAACGAGGCGCCCAAGGCGCCGCGGGCGTGGTACATCGCCTTCGCGATCTCCGTGATGTTCCTGGGCATCCTCGGCGGGCTCATCCTTTACCTGTTCGCCACCGGTATCGGCGTGTGGGGCAACCAGAATCCCGTGATGTGGGGCTTCCCCATCGTGAACTTCGTGTTCTGGGTCGGGATCGGCCACGCGGGAACGCTGATCTCGGCGATCCTCCACCTCTTCCGACAGAAGTGGCGCACCGGTATCAACCGGTTCGCAGAGGCGATGACCATCTTCGCCGTCATCTGCGCCGGCATGTTCCCGGGCATCCACATCGGCCGCGTCTGGGTCTTCTACTGGATGTTCCCGATGCCCAACCAGATGGAGATGTGGCCCCAGTTCAGAAGCCCCCTGCTGTGGGACGTCTTCGCGGTGGGGACGTACTTCACGGTGTCGCTGCTGTTCTGGTACATGGGCATGATCCCCGACCTCGCCACCCTGCGGGATCGAGCCCGGACCAGGGTGCGGGCCATCGCCTACGGCATCTTCGCCCTCGGCTGGCGCAGCAGCATGCGGCACTGGCACCGCTACGAGCGGGCCTACCTGCTGCTGGCGGCGCTGGCGACGCCCCTGGTGCTGTCGGTGCACTCCGTGGTGTCCTTCGACTTCGCGGTCTCGCAGATCCCCGGCTGGCACACGACGATCTTCCCCCCGTACTTTGTGGCGGGCGCGATCTTCTCCGGCTTCGCGATGGTCATGACACTCGCCGTTCCCGCCCGGCAGCTGTGGGGGCTCAAGGACTTCATCACGCTGCGTCACCTGGAGAACATGAACAAGATCATCCTGGTGACGGGGTCCATGGTGGGCTACGCCTACATCATGGAGTTCTTTATCGCGTGGTACAGCGGGTCGTTGTACGAGTCGTTCGCGTTCATCAACCGGGCGACCGGTCAGTACGCGTGGGCGTATTGGATCATGGTCTCGTGCAACGTGATCGTTCCGCAGATCTTCTGGTTTCGAAAGGCACGGCAGAGCATCGCCATCATGTTCGTGGCGAGCCTGCTCGTGAATGTCGGCATGTGGTTCGAGCGGTTCGTGATCATCGTGACCTCGCTGGCCCAGGACTTCCTTCCCTCGAGCTGGGGGTACTTCAAGCCCACATGGGTCGATCTCCTGATGCTGGCGGGCAGCTTCGGTCTGTTCATGACGCTGTTTCTCCTGTTCTGCCGCTTCCTGCCGATCATCGCGATCGCTGAGGTGAAGCACACGATGCCCGAAGCCGATCCGCACTCACACGGCGGGACCGACGAGCACCACCGGGAGGCGCGCGCATGAACGATCCCGGCACCACCGTGGCCCCGGCCGGGGCTCCGGCCGAGAAGCACCGGCGACGGGGCGCGGCGGAAGAGCACGGCGGGCTCTACGGCATGCTCGCCGAGTTCGAGACGCCGGCGGCGATCGTCGCCGCGGCCACTCGCGTCCGCGACGCCGGCTACCGATGGTGGGACTGCCACACACCGTTTGCGGTGCACGGGCTCGACAAGGCAATGGGCATCCAGCCCACGATTCTGCCGTGGCTGGTCATGGGGGCGGGACTCACCGGGGCGACCCTCGGCTTCGTGCTGCAGTGGTTCACCAATGCCGCGAGCTTCGACATCTGGGCGCTCGTGTGGGTGCGCGGATACGACTTCCTCGTCTCGGGCAAGCCGCCGCTGAGCGGCTCGGTCTATCCCGTCGTCATGTTCGAGCTGACGGTGCTGCTGTCCGCGGTCGGCTGTGTCGTCTGCCTCCTGCTGCTCAACAAGCTGCCCATGCTGTACCACCCGTGCCTCAAGAACGAGCGGTTCCTGCGGGCGACGGACGACCGCTTCTTCATTGTGATCGAGGCCCGCGACCCCAAGTTCTACCGCAACAAGACCGAGGCGTTCCTGCAGTCGCTGGGGGCCACGGCCGTGGAGGCCATGGAGGCTTGAGCTCATGCCCAAGGTGTTCATCTACGGCATCCTGATCGTGCTCTGCCTGGCGGTGATCCCGCCCGCCCTCATCGCGCAGTCTCGGGCGGTCAACTCCAAGAAGCCCCGCATCCATCTCATCCAGGACATGGATAACCAGCCGAAGTTCAAGGCCCAGCACGCCAACCCCCTCTTCGCCGACGGGCGGGCGATGCGGCCGCCGGTGGAGGGCACCGTGGCCCGCGGCGAGCTTCGGGAGGACGAGCACTACGAGCGCGGGGTCGTCAACGCCCAGTGGGCCACGACGTTTCCCGAGCGGGTCGAGATGAGCATGGCGCTGATGGAGCGCGGCCGCGAACGTTACACGATCTACTGCCAGCCGTGCCATGGGGCGGCCGGATACGGGGACGGGATGGTGAACAAGCGGGCCATGGAGCTGGTGAACCTCGGCACCAACGGCACCACGTGGGTGGCGCCCAAGAGCATCCACGAGGAGCAGATCCGCGCGCAGCCGATCGGCCAGCTCTACAACAGCATCGCCAACGGCGTGCGCAACATGCCGGCGTACGGACCCCAGATCCCCGTGGCCGACCGCTGGGCCATCGTGGCCTACGTCAAGGCGCTGCAGCGAAGCCAGAACGCCAGCGAGCGAGACCGATAGCAGTGAGCAAGACCCACCTGCCCAACGAGAACCGATCGCTCGGCGATCTCGCGTCGAAGGCGGTGCTGTTCGCCGGGATCCCCGGCGTCTTCCTGCTCGCGGTGGCCACGGTGATGACCTCCCGCTCCGACGTGACGTGGGAGCGGCTGCTGCGGGCCTACTTGGCCGCGTTCGTCTTCGTGCTCAGCCTTTCCCTGGGCGGGCTGTTCTTCACGATGATCCAGCACCTCACCCGCGCCGGCTGGAGCGTGGTGATCCGTCGTCTGGCGGAGGGGCTCGCCGCGAATCTCCGCTGGATCTGGATTCTGTTCCTCCCCATCGCGATCGGCATGCTCACGACCGATCTCTATCACTGGACGCACCCCGATCCGGGCGACACCGTCCTGGCCCACAAGGCCCCGTATCTCAACACGACCTTCTGGATCATCCGTGCGATCTTCTACTTTGCGGTGTGGGGCGGGCTGGCCCACTACTTCGTCCGGAACTCCATCGCCCAGGACGCGACCGGCGACCCGCAGATCACCCTGCGGATGCAAAGAGTGGCCACGGTGGGCATGATCCTGTACGCGTTCACCCAGACCTTCGCGATCATCGACTGGGTGATGGCCATCGAGCCGCACTGGTTCAGCACGATGTTCGGCGTGTACTACTTCGCCGCCAGCTGCTGCGGATTCGGTGCGACGATGGTGCTCATGTGCTTCGTGCTGCAGCGATCGGGCCGGGTGACGGAGTCAATCACCGTCGAGCACTACCAGGACATGGGAAAGTTCCTGTTCGCCTTCGGTGTCGTGTTCTGGGCGTATATCGCCTACAGCCAGTACATGCTGATCTGGTACGGCAACATCCAGGAGGAGACGACCTGGTTTCTCATCCGACAGATCGGTGGCTGGGGAGGGCTGTCCATCCTGCTTCTCGTGGGCCACTTCGCCGGCCCCTTCCTTCTGCTCATCTCGCGCTATCCGAAGCGGTGGAAGAGCTTCCTCGCCGCCGCGTGCGTGTGGATGCTGTTCATTCACTACATCGACATGTACTGGCTGGTCATGCCCCAGTACCCGGCCGAGCTCGTCGCCAACGTGAGCACCTACGCCGAGCTGGTCAACGGCTTCGAGACGGGTGTGATCCCGGGCACGGAGACGCCGTGGCGGGCCAAGTACGATCTGCACTGGCACATGGTTGACGCAACGTGTGTTCTGGGGCTCATCGGTCTGTTCGTGGCGGGGACCGCCGCGGCGCTGCGTCGCGCCTCGCTGATCCCCGAAGGCGATCCGCGGCTTGGCGAATCGCTGGCATTCGAGAACTTCTGAGGCGAATCCGTGAGCGAAGGCGAGACGAAACCATGACCGACGTGTTCGAGCACAATCCGGGTGATCACGAGGATCCCGCCTACGGCTCCACGCTGCTGGTCGGCATTCTCGGCACCCTTCTGCTCGTGGCCACCGTCATGGGAACGACTGCGCTTTACTACAATGTCAAGGCGGAGGAGATCTTCGGCGAGGTCATCAGCAAGGAGCGTGCCGAGCCCGTTGACCTCTACCAGAAGCAGCAGGCGCTCCTGGCCGGCCCGCCCCGGTGGATGGAGCGTGACGAGCAGGGCGAGATGGTCCGGGCGTACATCATTCCGATCGACCGGGCCATGGAGCTCGTCGTCCAGGAGTGGGAGCAGGGGAGCAGGTAGACACCATGACGTCGATCCGAAGCATCAGCCGAGCTCCGGCCGCAGCCGTCCTGGCGGCCTGCTGCTGGTGCGCGGTCGCCGCGGCGCAGCCGACGGTCCCCACCGACACGGAGGGCATCGGCATCACCGAGAACCTCGGCGAGCAGGTGCCTCTGGACCTGCAATTCACCGACGAGGACGGACGACCCGTCACCTTGGCCGACTACTTCAACGAGGGCAAGCCGGTCATGCTCACCCTCGTCTACTACGCATGTCCGGGCATCTGCAACGCCCTGCTCAACGGGCTCACCCAGACGCTCGGCGACATGCAGTGGTCGGCGGGGGACCAGTTCCAGGTCGTAACCGTCAGCATCGACCCCACCGAGACCCCCGATCTCGCCGGCGCCAAGAAACGCAGCTACCTGGCCTTCTACGAGCGGCCCACGGCCGAGACGGGGTGGCGCTTCCTGGTCGGCGAGCAGTCACAGATCACCGCCCTGGCGGACGCCGTGGGCTTCGGCTACCGCTACGAGGAGCGCACCGGTCTCTACACCCATGCCGCCAGCCTCATGATCTGCACGCCCGACGGGCGGCTGTCGCGGTACCTCACCGACGTGATTTTCGAGCCGGAGACCGTGCAGCTGGCCCTGACCGAGGCTTCGACGGGGGCTGTCGGCTCGCCCATGCAGCGCTTTCTGCTGAAGTGGTGCTACACCTACGATCCCAGTGCCGGCAAGTACGTCGTCGCCGCCCGCAAGGTTATGGTGTTCGGCGGCGCTCTGTTCGTCCCCCTCATGGCGGCGGGGCTCGTGGTGCTGTGGCGTCATGATCTCAAGCGTCGCCGTCTCCAGACTTCGCAACTCCAGCCTGCCCGAGCCCCGTCGCGGGGCGTCCTTGGGGACCCACTGACGTGACCTTCGATCTTTGCCTTCCCGCGATCCTCGCGACGGCCGGACAGAGGCCCGGCAGCATCTTCGGCATGCCGGAGCAGGCGTCGACCATCGCAGGGCCCATCGACCTCATCTACGACATCATCACCTGGATCAGCCTCTTTTTCTTCGTGCTGATCGTCGTGTTGATGGTGTACTTCATGATCAAGTACCGACGCACCTCGCACGTGGCGAACACGGGCGGGCTCACGCACCACACCCCGCTGGAGGTGACGTGGACGGTCATCCCGCTGATCCTGGTGATCGTGATATTTTACGTCGGGCTCAAGGGCTACGTGCACCTTACGACA
Source organism: Phycisphaerales bacterium (assembly GCA_041580235.1). Classification (GTDB taxonomy): domain Bacteria; phylum Planctomycetota; class Phycisphaerae; order Phycisphaerales; family SM1A02; genus JADFOJ01. The sequence goes on along the minus strand of JBFGEG010000067.1, from coordinate 1,707 downwards.
CCCCCCGAAAACGCCTACGAGATCAAGGCCACCGGTCAGCGCTGGTTCTGGACATTCAACTATCCCAACGGCGCCACCGAGACCAACATCCTGCATGTGCCCAAGGACTGGCCCGTCAAGATCACGATGCGGTCGGACGATGTCCTGCATGCCCTGTTCATCCCGGCGTTCCGCGTCAAGCAGGACGTCGTGCCGGGGAAAAAGACCCACCTGTGGTTCGAGGCGACGCGGACCGGCGAGTTCGACCTGTTCTGCGCCGAGTACTGCGGGACGCAGCACTCGCTGATGATCGGCAAGACCATCGTCTACGACCAGGACGAGTTCGAGGCGGTCATCGACGACCTCGCCCGGTGGATCGATCAGGTTCCCGATGACAAGCTCCACCTGGCCGGGGCGCTGTCATACAACCAGTGTCTCTCCTGCCACACGCTTGACGGCTCGCAGATGATCGGCCCGTCGTTCAAGGAGACGTACGACCTGTTCAAGAGCGGTGGCACCCGCACGCTCGCCGACGGCTCGAGGGTGACCGTCAACGAGGAGTACCTGCGAAAGTCCATCGTCCAGCCGCTCGGCGAGATCGCGGCCGACTCGGCCACCGGCGCCGCGTATCCAAGCTCGATGCCCACGGGCATCGGCACGCAACTGGGACCCCGGAAAGTGGAGTCCATGGTGCAGTTCATCATGCGGCTCGACGAGGTGGCGCCCGACGGGAAGCTCCTCGAAGTGAAGAAGGAAGACATTGTCGTGAAGCCCTCGGAAAGCGAATGAGATGACGACGATCGAAGCAACCAAGCCGATACCGGAGCCCGCCGGCGACAACTACCTGACCCACACCACGGGCATCATGTCGTGGCTGGGCACGCTCGATCACAAGCGGATCGGCATCATGTACCTGGTGTCGGTGCTCACGTCGTTCTTCGTGGCGGGCATCTTCGGCCTGCTTGTCCGCACCGAGCTCATCGCGCCGGGGCAGACGATCGTGGACGCCGACACGTACAACCGGCTCTTCACGCTCCACGGGGCGATCATGGTGTTTCTCGTGATCATCCCGAGCGTCCCCGCCTCGCTGGGCAACTTCGTGCTGCCGATCATGCTGGGGGCCAAGGACGTGGCGTTCCCCCGGCTGAACCTGTTCAGCTACTACCTGTGGGTCACGGGGGCCGTCTTCGCCGTCGGCGCCATTCTCATGGGCGGCGTGGACACGGGCTGGACCTTTTACGTGCCGTATTCGACGACCGGAACGGCCATGGGCGGCGTGGTCATGGTCGCCACCGCGGTGTTCATTCTCGGGTTCAGCTCGATCTTCACCGGCATGAACTTCATCGTGACGATCCACCGGCTGCGCCCGCCCGGCATGACCTGGTTCCGGATGCCGCTGTTCCTGTGGGCCATCTACGCCACAGGCATCCTGCAGGTCATGGCCACGCCGGTGATCGGAATCACCGTCGCCCTGCTGGCGGTGGAGCGGTCATTCGGGATCGGCATCTTCGATCCCTCCCTGGGTGGCGATCCCGTGCTGTTCCAGCACTTCTTCTGGTTCTACTCGCACCCCGCCGTCTACATCATGATCCTGCCGGCGATGGGGATCATCAGCGAGCTGATTTCGGTGCACAGCCACAAGCACATCTTTGGTTACAAGTTCATCGCGTTCAGCTCGGTGGCCATCGCGATCTTCAGCTTCCTCGTGTGGGGCCACCACATGTTCGT
>JBFGEG010000066.1:0-19588 GCA_041580235.1 Phycisphaerales bacterium | reverse complement strand
GGGGGGGGGGGGGGGGGCGCGGGGGGGACGTTTCGCGCGGAGAGCACGCGGCCGGCGAACGCCTCGCCGCGCCTCATAAATGATCCGGGCCTCCGTGATGGAAGCAGAGAGCGTGCCGCCGGGGCTTTCGGGGCGGATCTCCAGCGACAGCTCGCTGCGGGTGTCCGGGGTCGACCTGGCGCGGGCCCTGAATCGCTCCACGCCGTCGACGAGCACCGTGCTCTTGGCCACCTTAAGGCTGAAGACGATCGTTGCCTCGGCGCGGGGCAGGGCATACACGAGTCCTGACGATCGCAGACGGAGGCCCGAAGAGTCGATCCGCAGCTGGTCTTCGAACCGCCCGTTGCAGATCGTGATCAGAATCTCTGCGCCGTGCATCTGAAGATCGCGCAGCCCCAGCCTCAGCGAGCTCTTCACGCGCCAAGGGCATGCGCGCCACCACCGGCAACGGTACTTCGAACCGTTGGTCGTGATGTTGATCGCCCGCGAGGCGTGGTCGTATCTGAAGTCGGCCCGGCCGGCCGGTGCCGGCCGGTGGGGACGACGCAGGAGCAGATGACGCGGCGGGATGAACGAAAGGAATCGCAGGTGTGCCGCCCCGAGGGCGCCGGCTTCGGCGGGAGGCGGCTTCGCCGATCGCCGCCCGAGTCGATCGGTTCCGAGACGCTGCTCGAGCCGGATGATCCACCGTTCAAGCGTGAAGACCGGCGGACGAAGGATCCGCTTGGCCGCCGCCCAGGTCCGGGCCCGCAGGTTGTGACGCCACTTCGGGGTGCGCCTCCGTCGCTTCGGCTTGTGTGCACGCCGTCTCGGCTTGCGTGCATGCCGTGTCGACTTTGACGTGCGTCGCTTCGGCTTCCGCTTCGGCGCTGGCACGCGTCGGGAGTCGCACAACGCGGGGAAGTGCCGGGCGATCGTCCGTCGTATGAGCTCGCCCTGCCACGGAAAGGCTTCGTCCTCGCCGACGATCACCATCGAGTGCGGGCTCTCCTTCCGGACGATCGCGAGAATCGTGGTGATCAACCGGATCCGCAGGTGCACGTGCGGGTACAGCCGATACAGCCACGACCAGATCGTCGGAGGCTGCTGCTCGTCGAGCCGCCAGTCATACACCGTTCGTCCGTCGGCAAGGCGTGTCGCGGGAAAGGACTTCTGCCAGTCGAACGCGGCCTGGTAGACGCCGTCGATCGCCTGCGAATCCAGGTAATCCATCGGGAATGCGATGGGGTGCCCGTCCAAGGCCGGGGCGACGTCGAGGTCGTAGAACGGGCACACGAGACGCGGCGCGAGACCCTTGCGCTCGCCGCGTCGGATGGCCGCGCGGAGTCTTCGCTCGCTGCTCGAAAGAACGAGGATCAGCAGTGTGGGCCGGGTTGTTGTGATCACCAGATGCTGAGCCCCCCATCCACCATGATGTTCTGTCCTGTGACATACGACGATGCCCTGGACGCCAGGAAGACAAGGGCGCCGGCCATCTCGTGCGCTTCGGCCATTCGGTGCAGCGGAACACGCCGGCTGTACCGGGACCGGAAGGTCTCGTTCTGTTCGCCCTGAACGCCGCCCGGGCTGATCGTGTTGACGCGGATGTCGTGCTTGGCCCAGTACACCGCAAGGTATCGGGAGAGTCCCGCGATCCCGGCCTTCGACGCCGCGTAGACCGGCGGCGTGTTCATCGCCTCGCCCCGGAACGTGGCTCCATCGTACATGGCCGGATCCGGGGCCAGCGAGCCGTAGACCGACGAGATCTGCACGATCGACCCGCCTGTCTTGCGGGCGATCATGCTCCGTCCGACCTCGCGAGCGACGACAAAGAGCCCGTCCAGGTTGACGGCCATCACCTCCCGCCATGTGTCCAGCGAGAACTCCTCCGCGGGCCTGAAGAACGCCCGCACATCGGAGGACTTGGAGGCGGCGTTGTTCACGAGCACGTCGATGCCCCCGAGCTCCCGCTCCGCCGCGGCCACGGCATTGGCGACCTGCCGGGGCTCCGTGACATCACAGGGGATGCCGATGGCCCCGCCGCTGCACTCCTCGGCGATGCCCCGGGCAGCCTCCGCGGGCTCGGCCTGCGGCAGGTCCAGGATCGCAACGTGGCATCCGTGCGTGCCCAGCGCCCGCGCGAAGACCTGACCCAACGTGCCGCAGCCACCGGTCACGATCGCGGTGGAGCCCGTCAGATCAAAGAGATTGTCAAGCGAGGCGGGTACGGGTTTCGAACCCATCGTTCACTCCTGGCGGGAGAGAGGATAGCACCAGGCGGCGGCGATGTGATGGGTTTTCATGGTAGCAGGGCCCGCGACGGGACCGGACCGATCAGGCGAGCATCTCCCACGACAGCACGGCGCCCGCCTCGACGGGTTGCTTCGTCGTGCGGCCGACGACGCGCTCGATCTCGGCCGGCTCCAGACCGAGTCCGGGCCGACGCGTGCCGATCATCGACTTCGTGAGCACGGTGCCGGACGGGATGTCACACGTCGCCACCAGGCTGCGACGAGCCACCTTCGCGGTGTCGCGCTCCGAGGGCATGCAGCGCTTGCGGCCGTCGCCCAGCGCGGCTTCGACCACCCGGATGTCACGAATGAGGTCGCCCAGCTCCGCCGGCTCCAGCGACGCCTTGTGGTCGGGTCCGGGCATGGAGCGGTCGAGCGTGAAGTGCTTCTCGATGATGCACGCTCCCAGGGCCACGGCGGCCAGGGCCACGGCGCGGCCGGCGGTGTGATCCGACCACCCGACCGGGCGCCCGAACGCCCGGGCCATCACCGGTATCGCACGGAGATTCGCCTCCGCCGGATCGGCGGGGTAGCTGCTGACGCAGTGCATCAGGGCCAGGGGCGGGTCCCCGGCCGCCTCGATGGTCTCGACCGCACGCGTCACCTCGGACAGGTCGGACATGCCGGTGGAGAGGATCATCGGCAGCCGCTTTCCGGCCAGGTGACGCAGCAGGGGCAGGTTGGTGACCTCGCCCGATCCGACCTTGAACCCCGGCACCCCGAGACGCTCGAGCATGTCGGCGCTCGCCTCGTCGAACGGTGTGGAGAGAAAGCACAGCTCATGCCGACGGCAGTGCTCCATCAGCGACCGGTGGGCATCCTCGTCCAGCTCCAGCCCGCGGAGCATCTCGAATTGCGACTGCCCGCTCGGATCGTTGCGCTGCTGGTACGCGGCCTTCGGCGCCGAACGGGTAACGAGCGCGCCGGCGGAAAACGTCTGGAACTTGACGGCGTCGGCACCCGCCGCGGTCGCGACGTCGATGAGCCTTCGGGCCGTCTCCAGATCTCCGTTGTGGTTGACACCGGCCTCGGCAATAACGAACACGGGCGCGTCGACATCGATGCGATGATGGGCGATGTGCATGGGCGGCTCGCCGGATTCACACGGTGATTCGGATATGCTATCAGCCCTGGTCGAAAGCGAGCCGTCCCCCGACGAACGAACGCGAATGACCTCTGCACCTTCTCAATCGAACGACCGATCGTGGGCGCATTTCGGAGTGCTGCTGGGCTGGCTCCTGGCCAGCGCCTCGACCGCGTGCCGCAAGGAGGTCGTGGCGACGCTCGTTCTCAGCTTTGTCGGCACGATTCTGCAGGCGACCGCCTTCGTGGCCCTCGCGGCCTACGTCGATGCCGCCCAGTCGGACTGGCGGATCGATCTGGCGGGTGATCTCTCCATCCCCGTGACGGACACCGTCGGAGGCCTCCTTGCGTTCTCGCTCATCCTGATGGGCGCCTTGGCGCTGTCCGCGCTGTGTTTCTATGTGGCCCGCCTGATCGCGATCCGGGCAGCACTCTCCTACGAGAAGATCAGCGCCAAACGCGCGGCGTACATGCTGGCGGTGAGAAGGTCCGGCGCGGATGGTTCCGCAGGACCGCTGCCGGACGACAAGACACTGCAGACGTTCATGACGCGCGGTCCCCGCTACCTGGGGCGGGCCCTGATCGAGCTTCTGAACGCGACGACCCCGATCGTCACGGCGATCCTCGCCCTGGCGCTCCTGCTCTACTGGGAACCGTTGTTCACGCTGGCCATGCTCGTGGCGATGGGGATCTCGGCTCCGTTTCACCTGCTGGTGATCCGCAAGGGCATGACCAGCGGGCGCGATCTCACCAAGTACGCGCGCAAGGATGTGCTCGCCAAGGTGGACATCCTCAACGCGCTCCGGAAACGCCCGTACCCCCAGGATGACGACGCCGACTGGATCGACGGAATCCTCGCTGCCGAAGACTCCCGCCGTTACCTGACGTCGTACTCGATCCGGCTGAGGATCGCCCACATGAGCATCCTGGTCAGCAGCATGACCGTGGCCTTCATCGTGTTCGGGCTGGCCCTGTATTTCGGAAACGTCCTGGTGAAGCAGGAGCGCGGGATCGGTCACCTCCTGCTGTATCTCGTCGCCCTCAAGTATTTCCTCGGGGGGCTGAGCAGCGCGTTCAAGGGCTTCACCACGATCAACATCCTCTTTGTCTACTTCGAGCAGTACCTTGCGATCGTGGGAACCCAACCGCTCCAGCGGCCGGCCCGGCCGCGGTCCGCCGCCGGCGGGCCGGCGGACCTCGGCCTTCCCGCCGACGGCGGCGTTCTGCCCCTGGCGCCGAACTCGGTGCTGACGCTGTTCTGCAATCCGCCGCTGAGCTGGCTGAGGCTCCCGGCCATCCTGGGCGCGGTGTATGGCCACGACGAGGCTCGGGCCACGCCCGCCCTCGCCGCCTCCGCCATTGCGGCCATGGACTACCCGGCCGTCTCCGATGATCTGGGCGAGTGCCTGAACCTGCCGCCCGACTTCGATCTGGATCACTTCATCGAGCAATGGCCGTTTCTGTCGGATCGTCTCGAGACGTTTCGATCGATCCCGACCGACAGTTGGCGGGCGGCCGACTGGCCCGCGCTCGGATACGATCTCAAGTTCATCTTCGCCGTGGCCGCGGCCGTGCGTCGTCCCGAGACACGACTGCTGTTTCTCGATGAGATCGGGATGCGGCAGCTCAAGGCCCCGGAGATCAAGGCCCTGCTGCAGAGTCTGAACAACCGGATCGTGGTGCTGTGCTACTCGGCGGTGCCGCTGGTCCTCACTCACGTCAAGTCGGGTGTGTTCGGGGTCGTGCGCGACGGAGAGATCGTGTACACAGGCCGCTGCGAGGAGTTCCAGGACCGGCGTCTCGACGTCATCGACGCCGTCGAAGGGACGGAGCCGCAGACGGCGGTCCTCGACGGTCCGCTGCCCGACGAGCTGGATCTCTGATCCGGCGGCGTTTTACGCCGGCCGCCCCAGGGATTATCCTGCACCCGCGATCGTGGGACCCCGTCGCCATCCAGGAGCTCCGTGATGCCCAAGTCCGAGGAGGACCTGAAGCACCTGCCGCCGCCGGTGCGCGAGTTGGCGATCGGGCGCACCTGGTCGATTCGCGATGCTATCGTGCGCATCGAGCGAACCAAGCACGGCATCGCGCTCGTCGTCGACGTCGAAGGGAAACTGCTGGACACGATCACCGACGGTGATGTGCGACGGGGCATGCTGGCGGGGATCGATCTCGATCAGTGCGTGAGCGAGCTCATGAGCCGCCGCACGAACAGCCTGTACCCGGCCCCGGTCACCGCACGTGTCGGCACCGAGCCGTCGCAGCTGCTTGCCCTCATGCACGAGAAGACGCTGCGGCAGATTCCGCTGCTCGACGACGCGGACCGCGTCGTCGATCTCGTGACGATGGACATGCTGCTGCCCGACGGGCTGGGGGGCATCGACGCGGTCGTCATGGCCGGGGGCAGCGGCGACCGCCTGCAGCCGCTGACGCTCCAGACGCCCAAGCCGATGCTGCCGGTGGGCGGGCGGCCGCTGCTCGAGCTGATCATCGGCCAGCTCAAGCGGGCCGACATCCACAACATCAGCATCAGCACGAACTACAAGGCGGAGCAGATCGAGCGGCACTTCGGCGGCGGTGAAGGCCACGGCGTCTCGATCAGCTACCTCTGCGAGGAGGAGCCTCGCGGCACGGCCGGCGCGCTGGCCCTCATGGAACCGCCCAAAGCGACTTTCCTCGTCATGAACGGGGACATCCTGACCAACGTCGACTTCGCGGCCATGCTGGCCTTCCATCGCGAGCACCGATCGGCCATGACCGTCGCCGTCCGCGAGCACAAGATCGAGATCCCCTACGGCGTCGTCGAATGCGACGGGACGACGGTGTCCTGGATCGCCGAGAAGCCGACCAAGGTCGTTTTCGTGAACGCCGGCATCTACCTTCTCGAGCCCGATCTCTGCGCGGAGATCCCGACCGACCGCCGGTTCGACATGACGGACCTGATTCAGCGCGTCCGGGAGCTCGATCGGGTCGTTTCGGCGTTCCCGATCCGGGAGTACTGGCTCGACATCGGGCACCTGCATGATTATGACCAGGCGCAGAAGGACGTCGGCCTGATGGGAGCGGCCCGGTGACCCTGCGGGGCCGGCAGGTGCTGGTGACCGGCGCCGGCGGATTCATCGGCAGCCACCTCGCCGAGCGGCTCGTCGAGGACGGCGCATCGGTGCGAGCCCTCGTCCACTACAACGCGGCGGGCAGCCGCGGCTGGCTCGATCACTCGCACCTGAGTGACGGGATGGAGATCATCGCGGGTGACATTACCGATCGCGACTGCGTTCTCCGCGTGATGTCGGGCGTCGACGTCGTCTTTCACCTGGCGGCGTTGATCGGCATTCCTTACTCCTACGAAGCCCCGGCGTCCTACCTGCGCACGAACGCCGAGGGGACGCTCAACGTTCTCCAGGCGGCCCGCACCCTCGGGACCGAGCGCGTGCTGCACACATCGACGAGCGAGGTGTACGGGACGGCGGTCACGGTTCCGATCGCCGAGACGCACCCGCTGCAGGGGCAGTCGCCGTACTCGGCGAGCAAGATCGCGGCGGACAAGATTGCCGAGTCCTATCACCTCTCCTTCGACGTGCCCGTGGTCACGATCCGGCCCTTCAACACGTTCGGGCCGCGGCAGTCCATGCGGGCCATCATCCCCACGATCATCACGCAATGCATGGCGGGCTCGACCGTGCGGCTCGGAAACACGGCGCCGATGAGGGATCTCAACTTCATCTCGAACACCGTCGACGGCTTTGTGCTCGCGGCGGGCCGCGCCGAGGCCGTCGGCCGCACGATCAACCTCGGATCGGGCCGTGAGATCTCCATCGCCGACCTCGCCGCGCTCATCGCCCGGCTCACGGGGTGCCAGGCCCGGATCCTCGCCGAGGAGCACCGCTTTCGCCCCAGCAAGAGCGAGGTCGAGCGGCTTCTTGCCGACAACACGCTGGCCAGGGAGCTGCTCGGATGGCGACCCGCCGTCGACCTCGACCAGGGGCTGCGGCAGACGATCGCCTGGTACGGCGAGCAGGCCCAGCCCGACCGAGCCGGCGTCTATGCGGTGTGAGCCGCACGGCCGTCACAACGCCGCGAACACCCGCCGCAGACGCGCCGCGTAGCTCTCTTCGAACCGCGGGTAGACCGCCGGGTCGCCGGTCGAAGCGGCACGTGTCGATCCGCGCGTCGCCATGACGGTATCGAGCATCTCGTGCGCGTCCGACACCGATCGGGCGACCAGCGCGCCGGCGCCCAGGACGTACGGGATCCTCGGCAGCAGCCCCTCCGTGTCGATCGCCACCACTCGGCTGCCGACCGCGAGGGCGTCGGCGAGGACGGTCGAATTGACCGACGTGACGACGTCGGCGAGCCGCAGCGCATCGGCCAGCCCCAGATCGTGGAAGCCCTCGATCCGGGCCCGGCCGTGACCCACCAGCGTGGCCAGCAGCGGCGGATCCATCTCGCCGACATCCCGCTCGTGTCGCTTGACCAGCAGCCGGAGCTCCGGTCGATCCCGCACATGCTCGCACAGGATCTGCAGGAACGATCGGCATACCGCGGCCGGTGTGAACACGTAGTTGGGCGGCTGCGTAAAGGCGGCGATCAGCGGGGCCCCACCCTTCCATCTCGACACCTCGGCCGGTCCGCCCGGCCCCGTCGCCAGCTCGGCTTGGAGCGTCTCCCATGAGGGGTTCCCCGCGACCGTGACGGAGCTCATGGGCTCGTAACCGTCGGCGGCGACGGTTGACGCGGTCGCGTCGTTCCAGACGACGAAGCGGTCGAAGCGCATCCGGTCCAGCACGTGCGCGCGCGGGATGATGCCGTGCTGAACGTTGACGATCCGCAGCGCCGGGTCCCGGCGCACGCTGCCCACAAGCGCGCCGTAGGCGGACTTCTCGAACGCGCCGAGCACGACGGCAGGGCGGTAGGCCTCGAAGAGTCCGTGGACTCCAAGGGCCAGGCGAGCCACCGTGAGAAACTCCGGCACGAGGCTCTGCACGACGGTGCGGGCCGCCGACGATCGGAACGGTCCGGACCAGGCGTGGCCCAGCGCGGCGGCGATGCGGCCGCCGGCTCCGGTGAGGCCCCGCTTCGTGAGGCCGTGGGCGGCAAGTTCAGACAGGGTGCCGACCCGCAGCGGCCCGCGGCTCGCCAGGGCGGCGTGGCATGCCGCGCGCAGCTCGGCCGACTCGGTCTTGAGAACGACGACGACGGGCCCCGGCGGGCGGGCGTCAACCGACGGGACGACGAAATCAAGATCGCGGACCGAACCGACGAACGCGATCGTGCCGTCGCGAAAGCCGGCCACGTCCGGCGGCGCCGCCGCCGCCGCGAGATCGCGGAGCGCCAGCGGCAGCCTCAGGATGGTCCGCAGGCGAGTGGTGGTCTGCGAGATGATCGTCTGCTGCAGTTCGCGGCCCGTTGCCTGCGCGAAGAGCTCTCGCACGAGTTCCGGCTCCAGCAGCGGGTCCAGCAGCATGATCGGATCCGGGCGCGACGCGACCTGCTGCAGAAACGCGAACAGCGGCGGAAGATGGCGGTAGGCGATGGCGTACAGCAGTCTCACGGCACAGGCATCCTCGAGATCGACGCCGGGTATGACGCTTCCCATGAGACGCGGCGCCGACCGGCCCACGCACTGAAGCGAGCGATCGACGGCCGCACGCGCCAGCGGGTACCAATCCGACCGCGGCGCGTCGCCGGCGTCGACGGCGGTGAGCTCGCCGACCCGGGCCCGCGGCGCCGTCCAGCGAGGATCCAGCGGCTCCTGAGTGAAGACCGCGAGACGGCCGACGCGGCGGGGGGGCCTCCACCGCAACGCCGCGCCGGGGCCGCAGGTGAACACCAGCATCGAGGATGCGGACCTGGGCTCGCCGCGCAACCGGCCCGCGACCCGGGTCACAAGCCGCTCCGCGCTGCCGCGGGGACGCCGACAACGGTCTGGTCCGGCTTGACGGAGCGGATGACCACCGCTCCCGCCCCGATCACGGCTCGCGCGCCGATCTCCAGCCCCTCATGCACCACCGCCCCGGCGCCGACGTGCGCGGCCTCGCCGACCGTGACGCCGCCCAGGACCACGGCGCCGGGAGCCACGTGCGTGTGGGCTCCGATCGCGCAGTCGTGCTCGAGGATGCAGCCGCTGTTGAGGATGGCATTGTCGCCCGCCGACGCGCGGGCGTTGACGACGACACCGGCCATGATCGTCACCCCGCGGCCGATCGCCGACGACGCGGCGACGGACGCCGAGGGATGGACGACGGAGACCGGCTCCAGCCCCGCCTCGACGGCGCGTTCGTACGCCCGCGCGCGGGCCGCGGCCCGCCCGACCCCGTCGAAGGCGACGATGAAGCCCGTCACGCCGCGTCCCACAAGCTCCGGCAGCATCGAGTCGTCGCCGAGGATCGGATGGCCCAGCACCGACTCGCCACGCCGGCCCGGATCGGAATCGAGCAGCCCCGCCACGGTGTGCCGCCCCGCCGCAGAAAGGGCGTCGACCACCACTGCGGCATGCCCGCCTGCTCCGAGGCAGACGACGGTGTGTCCTGGCTGTGATTCGGAGACGGACATGCGGCAATCCCAGTGGGGCTCGGAACTCACTTCATCTTGAACGACTTGCGAAGCAGCGCGTCATCGATCGAGATCGAGCGCAGCTTCGCGACGATCCGCTCCGCCGCGTGACCGTCGCCGTAGATGTTCTCCACGCGACTGATCTGCTGCCGGAACTCGGCCGACACGGCACGCTGGATGCCGGCCTCGATCGCGGTGCGATTGTCGTCGACGTCGATCGTGTTGGCGGAGCGTTCACGGCCCGCCTGACGCGTGCCGACGTTGACGAACGGCAGCTGGAACGAGGCTGCCTCGATGATGCCGCTCGAGGAATTGCCAACCATGGCCTGCGCCACCGCCATGGCGCTGAAGTAGGCCTGCGTTCCCAGGTTGTCCAGCACGATCGCCTCCGGGTGGGTGGCGGCGTAGTCGTCGATCGCCCGGTTGATCGTGTCTCGCGCCGTGTCCGCGTTGGGGCGGGTGAAGACGGCCGGCATGCCGACGTGCTCCAGCGCGGCCAGCAGCTCCGTGACCTGGTCTCCCGTCCGTTCGTGCTCCAGGGTCACGGGGTGGTACGTCACCAGAAGAAAGGGCCCCGGCGGCTCGAAGCCGAGACGCCGGTGCAGCGACGGCCCCTCGAGCGGCTCGAACGACTCGAGATTGTCGAGGCTGGGGGCGCCGCTGACGACGACCCGATGCGACTCTTCGCCCATGGCCAGGATCCGCCGGGCCGCGAGCTCGGTGCTTGTGAAGTGCAGGTGGCTCAGCTTGGTCAGGGAGTGTCGCCACGCGTTGTCGAACGCACCCTCGGTGATCTCGCCGCCGTGAATGTGGGCGATGGGAATACAGAAGGGGACCGCCGCGACGGCGGCCGCATGCATCTCGAAGCGATCGCCCAGGACCACGAGAATGTCGGGTGCGCTGCGTGCGAAGGCCCGGGCAAAACCGGCGGTGCCCAGGCCCATGGACAGCGCGATCCCTTGGGGCGTGTCGGAGGACAGAAGCATCTCGACCCGCTCCGCGATCGGATACCCATCGGCCTCGATCTGGCGGACGGTCATCTCGAACGCCGTTGAGAGGTGCGTGCCGGAGACGTACAGCCCCAGGTCGAGGGCTGGGTCGCCATGAATGGCATCCAGCACGGGGCGGTAGATCCCGTAGTCGGACCGGCCGACGGTTACAATGCCAATCCTCCGAGGGGTCATGACGCGCTGGTCAGTCTAGCACGGCGCCGGCCCTGAACAAACGGAACCCACGGGAGCGGCGCGTGACGAGTGAACCGTCGAAGCAGGAGCAGGCGGCGGTGCGGCCGGACGGGACCCGGCCGCTGCGAGTGCTGCACGGCCCCTCCGGTTCGGCGGGCCAGCCGTGGACCATCTCTCGCGGGCAACGGAAGATCGGGATGCACGCCGATTGCCTGCGTGTTGACGAGTCACGGTACGGGTACCAGGCGGACTACTGCCTCGACCTCGGCTGGGACGCCTTCCCGGAATACGCCCGGTTCCTCCAGGAGGCCGTGGATCGGTACGACGTCTTCCACTTTCACTTCCGGCCGCTGTTCTTCTTCGACAGCCGCCGGCTCTTCTTCCCCACGGCGCTCGACCTGCTGACCCTTCGCGCGGCGGGCAAGATCCTCGTCTTCAACTATCGCGGCTCCGAGATCCGGCTGCACGGACTGTTCAGGCAGCTGTCGCCGTATCACTACGTGGACGAGAATCCGAACCGGATCGTGAGCGTGTTCCCGGAGGAGGCCGTGCGGATCATGCTTCGGTACGTGCGTGGCGTGTGTCACAAGATCTTCGTCCCGGATCCGGAGCTCCGCTCGTACGTGCCCGACGCGACGATCATCCCGCGGGCGGTGGATCTCGATCTCTGGCCGTACGTGGGTCCGGTGCACGACGAGGAGCCCCTCGTCGTGCACGCGCCGTCCCGCCGGAAGGTCAAGGGAACCGACCACGTGGTCCGGGCGGTCGAGGCGCTGCGCAACGAGGGGCTGCGATTCCGCTTCGAGCTGATCGAGGACGTCGAGAACAGTGTCGCCCGCGAGAAGTACCGCCAGTGCGACATTCTCATCGACCAGCTCCGCATCGGCTGGTACGGCGTGCTTGCCGTGGAGGCCATGGCGCTGGGAAAGGCGGTCATCGCCTATGTTCGCGACGATCTGCTCGACACCTTTGACGGCGAGCCTCCGGTTGCGGTCGCGAATCCCGACACGGTCAAGGACGTGCTTCGATCGCTCATCGTGGATTCGGCGCGTCGAAAGGCGATCGGCGAGCACGGCCGGCGGTTCTGCGAACGTGAGCACGACGCGACACGGGTCGCCTCGCTGCTCAAGACGCAGTACGAGGACGCGATCGAAAACCCCCCCGTCCTGGACGTGCAGGCCGTCATGGAGCTCATCGCGCATCAGCGCCGGATGATGCCCAAGAAGGCCATTCGACAGCGGGAGACACTGGTGGAGCGGTTCGTTCACGTTTCGCAGGCCGAAGGCTTCGGGACGGCGACGAGACGCGCCATTCGAAAGGCCCTCAAGATCCCGCTCAGGTAAACGAGCCCCGCACTTGGCGGGCCCCCGGCAATCGTTATGATTGGCCGGCCGCGGGGAGCTGGGGCCCGATCTCATGGATCAGACACAGGACGAGAGCCCGACGGTCGTAAGCCTGCCCGTTCATCAGTACGGGTTCGAGACCGACGAGGCCCGCGATTTCCCCGGCTATCTCATCTATGAGACCGTCAACGTCTGCAACGCGCAATGCTCTCACTGTCCGCAAAGCGAGATCGCAGCCCGCGCAGGGTTCACGCCCCGGCGACTGTCGATGGAGACGTTCAAACGCACGATCGAGGAGGCGGCAGGTTACCGCGTCGACGTCGTGCGCTTCACGGGTGAGGGCGAGCCGCTGCTGCACCCGCAGCTGGCGGACATGATCGGGTACACGCGCGATCTGGGCTTCCCGACCGTGAACCTGACGACCAACGGCAGCATCCTGCACAAGGGCGACCAGCTCGATCGCCTCCTGGAGAACCCACCGCACGTGTTCGATGTCTCGCTCGATGCATTCGAGCCCGAGACGTTTGCCAGGGTGCGGGTGGGCCTCGATTTCGAGCAGACGAAACGCAATGTCCTGACCTTGCTCCAGCGGCGCGATCCGTCCCGATCCATGGTCCTCGTCTCGATGGTGGTGACGCCGGGAACGGAGGCGGAAGCCGAGCGGTTCGAGCGCTACTGGGAGCGACTCGTGGACAAGGTCGTGATCCGGCAGATGCACTCGAACCTGAACTCGACCATGATGAGCGTGGAGCTCGCCGAGACGGTGCAGTCGGTTCACCGCTGGCCCTGCCGCCACCTCTGGGAGCGCCTGGTCGTCGATTTCCGGGACCACATCCGCTTCTGCCCGGTGGACTGGGAAGACGCGTCCACGATCGGCAGCGTCCACGAGATGACGCTGCACGAGGCCTGGCACAGCGAGTTCATGCAGGATCTGCGGCGGCGGCACCTCCAGAGCAACTACCGCGGCTGCGGCGTGTGCGAGAAGTGCCCTGACTGGGCGGCGTCGCCGTGGGATCAGGGGTGGCTCAAGATGATCCGGGCGCTTCGGCAGCACGTCGGGTAGGAGCAGCGATGTCCGATGCAATCAGAGTCGCATCCGAGCAGCGCCGCGGCGGCCTCCCCGTCGCCATTTCCCATCCGCGGGTGGATGAGCCGAACGAGCGAGGGGACCATTCAAAGACCATCCTCGTCACGGGCGGCGCCGGCTTCATCGGCAGCAACTTCGTCCGTCACATCTACGACAAGTACCCGCAGTACCGCATTCTCGTGGTGGATCTGCTCACCTACGCCGGCCACGTCGAGAACCTTCCCGAAGGCGGCCGCGTGTCGGGGCGGTACGAGTTCTGGTACGGCGACGTCCGCAACGGCGAGCTGATGGACGCGTTGATCTCGCAGTCGGATATCGTCGTCCACATGGCGGCCGAGTCGGCCGTGACCCGATCGATTTACGACAACCGCCTCTTCATCGAGACGGACGTCCTCGGCACCCAGACGGTCGCCAACGCGGTGACGAAGTTCAGGGACCGCGTCGAGCGGTTCATTCACATCTCCAGCTCGGAGGTGTACGGCACGGCGCTCAGCGACGCCATGGGGGAGGACCACCCGCTCAACCCGATGAACCCCTACGCTGCCGCGAAGTGCGGGGCCGACCGGCTCGTGCACTCCTACGCGGTCACGTACGGCACGCCCGCGGTCATCGTCCGGCCGTTCAATAACTTCGGGCCGTACCAGCATCTGGAAAAGGTCATCCCGCGCTTCATCACGAGCTGTCTGCTGGGCGAGCCGCTGCGCGTCCACGGCGGCGGGGAAGCCAAGCGGGACTTCCTGCACGTCCGGGACACCTGCGAAGCGCTGGATACCATCATCCATGCAGATCTGGAGAGTGTTACGGGTCAGGTTATCAACATCGGCACCGGCCGGCACATCAGCGTCATGGAGATCGCCGACGCCGTGCGGGACATGATGAGCGCCGACGACGTTCCGATCGAGTGCATCGGCGACCGGCCGGGACAGGTGTTCCGCCACACCTGCGACCGGGCCAAGGCGAAGACGCTGCTCGGCTGGGAGCCCACGATCCGATTCGAGGACGGGCTGGAGCGCACCATCGCGTGGTATCGCGCCAACGAGCCCTGGTGGCGGCCGCAGATGTGGCTCCGCGAGATCCCGATCGTCACCGCGGCGGGGCGGCGGGAGCTCCATTGATGGACGGCGTGCCGTTTTACGAGCACGATCTCGGCCAGGCGGAGCTCGACGAGCTCGCGAAGGTGCTCGCCGGCCCGATCCTGACCACGGGCGAGACGGTCCAGCGGTTCGAGCAGCGATTCGGCGACTACCTCGCGATCGATCACGTCGTCGGGCTGAGCAGCTGCACGGGTGCGCTGCACCTGGCGCTCACGGCGCTGGAGATCGGGCCCGAAGACGAGGTCATCACCACGCCCATGACGTTCGTGGCCACCGCGACCGCCATCATGCAGGCCGGCGCTACGCCGGTCTTCGTCGACGTGGAGCCGACGACGGGCAACATCGACGCGAGCCGGATCGAGGCCGCGGTGACGGAACGGACGCGGGCGATCATGCCGGTCCACCTCTACGGGCAGATGTGCGACATGCCGGCCATTCGCGGAATCGCCGATCGGCACGGTCTGGTGGTGATCGAGGACGCCGCCCACGCGGTGGAGGCATCACGCGGCGGTGTACGCCCCGGCGAGCTGGCCGACGCCGTCTGCTTCTCGTTCTACGCCACCAAGAGCCTGACCAGCGGCGAGGGCGGGGCGCTGGCGACGGGCGATGCCGGGCTTGCCCGGCGCATCCGCCTGCTTCGCCTGCACGGAATGAGCGAGGGCGGGTTCGATCGGGCCCGCGACGGCTACCGGCACTGGGACGTCGTCGCGCTGGGCTGGAAGTACAACATGGACAACATCCAGGCAGCCCTGCTGTTGCCCCAGCTCGACCGGCTCGGGCCGAACCACGACCGGCGCTGCGAGCTGGCCGGCCTCTATGACGCGATGCTCTCGGACGCGCCGGGCTTGGCCCTCCCCGACGTCTATCCGAACAGCCGCCACGCGAGGCACCTCTACACCGTGTGGATCGACGGCGGTCGTCGCGACGAGCTGATCGAAGCGCTGAAGCAGGCGGGAATCGGCGCGACGGTCAACTACCGCGCGATTCACCTGCTGAGCTACCTCCGGTCGCGCTTCGGGTTCGCGCCCGGCCGCTTCCCCAACGCCGAGCGGATCGGCGACGCAACCATCTCGCTGCCGCTCTATCCGCGTCTGTCGAACGAGCAGTGCGAGCATGTCGCGGGGACCATGCGGCGCCTCTGCTATACTGCCCACTCGCGCGCGGATGCGTCACCGCGCATCATCTCGTCCAGGTGAGCGGCAGGGGCGGTCCGTGGAGATTTCGGTCGTCATTCCGGTGCTCGACGAGGAGAAGGGCATCGACCGGTGCTTCTCCGCCGTCAGCGCGGCGCTCGATGAAGCGGGACGCGACTACGAGATCATCTTCGTCGATGACGGCAGCACGGACGGCTCCTTCGACGCGATGCGCGGCTACGCCGAAACCAGCGATCGGGTCGTGCTCGTCAAGCTGGCGCGTAACGTCGGCCAGCAGCGGGCGATCCTGATCGGCATGAAGTACAGCCGCGGCGACTGCGTGATCGCGTTTGACGGCGATCTGCAGTTCTCACCAAGCTGTCTGGCCGCGCTTGCGGACGAGGTGAAGGCCGGGCACGACATCGTCAGCGGCGTCCGGCACTCACGAAGGGACAACCTGCTGCTGACCATGATCCCGTCCTGGTTCGGCCGAGTCCTCGTCAACCAGGCGCTGGGTGTCAACGTCCGGGATTTCGGCGCGGTCAAGGGGTTCTCGCGCCGGATCGTGGACCGATTGATCGAGATCGGCAATCCCGTCAACGTCTATGCGACGGCGTACACGCTGACGCGATCCCATTGCGAGATCCCTGTCGAGCACCAGCCCCGAACCGAGGGCCGATCGAAATGGTCGGTGATCCGGCGGATGGAGATGTACTTCGATATCTTCACGGCCTACGCCCCGAGGCCGTTCGAGTGGATGATGATCGCCGGGGTCCTGCTGCTGCTGCTCAGCGTCGTGCTGTTCGTCGGCATCGTGCTCTACAAGTTCTTCATCCAGTGGCGATTTCGCGGGACGATCGTCTTCTTCGACGTCTTCCTTTTCTTCACCGGGCTTCACCTCTTCTCGATCTCACTCATCGGCGAGTTCGTCGTGCGGACCTTCCGCACCGCCCGGCGCGCCGAGGAGGCGAATCCCGTGCAGCAGGTCGTCGTCGGCCCCACGGGCAGACGAGACCCGCCCGTGGTGACCGTGCCCGGGCTGAAACAGGTCACGGGAAGCCCGTGATGCATGACGGCCGAAGGCACACCGACGTGGCCATTCTCCAGCCGGCCTATCTGCCCTGGCTGGGGTACTTCGATCAGGTGGCAACGGCCGACGTCTTCGTGCTCTACGACGACGTGCAGTTCGACAAGGGCGGATGGAGGAACCGCAACCGCATTCTCGCGTCGCGAGGCCACCAGTGGCTGACCGTTCCCGTCAAGCGTCACCTGACAACCCGGATTCGCGAGGTCGAGATCGACGGTGACCGCTGGGTGAAGAAGCACCTGGCCACGATCCGCCAGATCTACGGGCAAGCGCCGCACTTCGAGTGGTGCTACGACGCCGTGCAGCGGTACCTCACGGCCGGTCCCTACACGATGCTGCTGGATCTGTGCCTGGCCGGACACCGGGCGCTCTGCGCGCTGCTGCAGATCGATACGCCTGTCCGCCTCTCCAGCGAGTTCGGCCACGAGGCGGCGGGACGCACGGGGCGGCTCGTCCGGATCTGCGCGGATCTCGACGCCACGCGTTACGTGTCCGGCGACGCGGCCCGCGACTACATGGACGAGACCGAGTGGGCGCGGGCGGGGATCGAGCTGGTCTACCAGGATTACACGCACCCGGTCTACAACCAGTTCACCAAGCCGTTCGTGAGCCACCTCTCGGTCATCGACGCCTTGATGTTCGCCGGCCCCCGGACCCGCGAATTCGTCGCCATCTCGGTCGAGAAGCAAGGTGCCGGATGACTCGGTCACGCCGGTCACCCTGATCGTCG
The DNA here is from genome assembly GCA_041580235.1 of Phycisphaerales bacterium. Classification (GTDB taxonomy): domain Bacteria; phylum Planctomycetota; class Phycisphaerae; order Phycisphaerales; family SM1A02; genus JADFOJ01. The sequence continues at coordinate 2,025 of JBFGEG010000066.1, read as the reverse complement.
GCGCGCCGCGATCGGGTACGTTTCTGCTGTCGGCGCTGATCGACGACCACCTGCCGCTTGCCGTGCCCTTCGAGACGCACTTCATTCCTCTGTTCGCGCGGTCCCTGCGTCTGTGCGGTGACCTGCGTCGCGAGGGCTCCCGCCGGCGGCTGCTGCGGTGCATCTGGGCGTTCCTGGAGATCTGGACCTCCCAGGCCGGCCGGGAGCGGAAGCTGCAGACGCTTCACCCCTTCACGCTGCTGGCCATTCGCCACCGGGAAGCCGAGCTCGTCGAGGGCACTGACAGCTACGACGGCATCGTTCGCGGCCTGTTCCAGGCGTACGCGGAGGCTCACGGCAAGTCGCGATGGGCCGACAAGAGCGTCTTCTACGCGCCGCCGTCGCTCGAGCGGCTCCAGCGGGTCATTCCCCGGATGAAGGTCGTGCACGTGATCCGCGACGGTCGCGACGTGTGCCTGTCGTGGCGAAGGAGCTGGTTCGGGCCCAGCACCGTGGCCGAAACGGCCCGGCTGTGGCGCCGGCACGTCGGGCGGAACCGGGAGTGGGGCCGGGCGCACCCCGGCGTCTACCTCGAAGTGCGTTTCGAGGACCTGCTCGGCGACCCGCAGCGGACCATGCAGCAGCTCGCCGGCTTTCTCGACGTGCCCTGGCGAGGCGGCGAGGTGCGTCTCGACTCGGATCTCGCCCGGGCCCTCGCCCGCGGCACGACCCACCAGAGGCTGGCGGAGCCGATCGATCCGTCGAACACCCGGAAGTGGCGCCGCGCGATGCGGGCCCGCGACGCCGCGCTGTTCGAGGCGGTCGCGGGCGAGACGCTGCGGTCCTGCGGCTATCCCGCCGGCGGTGAGAGCCCGACCCGCAGGCCGACGCCGGGGATGCGATTGGTGATCGCCTGGTCGCACGTCGTGTCACTGGTGACGCCGGCCCTCTGGCCCGCGCGATTCAAGAACATGCTTCCGGCGGTGCTGCTCGTTGCCGATCGGATGGGCGTGCCGATGTCGCTGCCCGTCCGGCTGCTCACGCGGCGGCTGTCCTGAGCGCTCCGTACGGGCGCTCGCAGAGTGGTCACCGTGTCACGCGCAGGACGTCGTAGCGCCCGAAGGTCTCGATCTTCGTGAGCCACTCGAGAGCCATGCCGTCGCGGTCGAGCGCCCCGCGACGGTCGTACGGGCTCGACAGGACATAGGTCACCCGGTAGGGACAGTCGGTCACGGGCAACTGCCCGCACTCGCGGAGCCGGCCGACGATCTCGCGCCGGTCCTCCAGGGGGATGTACTCACTCAGCGTGCCCGCGAGGATCTCCGCCCGCGGGCCGTCCTCGTCCGGGCCGAGGTTCTGCGGGAGCCGGTGCGGGCTGTGCCAGAACGTGCGCCCGAAGTGCAGGTAACACCACTCCACGTCGTTGTAGCGGTCGTAATCCAGCGTCCAGCGATTCATGATGTCGATGGCAAACGCCGTCCGCGCGCCGGGTGGCGACCCCAGGCGGCGTTCGAGCTCCGCCTCGTCAATCCCGAGCAGGCGGTACCCCCAGGCGAGGCGATCGACGAGCTCGTCGTGGCCCGCCACGCTCGTGGTCCCGACGGTCAGGAACACCCAGACCCCGGCCCGGGCGGGAAGCAGCCGGATGAGCTCGCCGTCGGACGTCAAAAACACGTCGTCGTCTTCAGCGTGCCGTCGGACCCACTCCAGCAGCGCTGCCGTGTCGGGTTCGAGCGTGGCGTACCCGGTGACGTTCGACGCCTGGGCCTCGATCGAGTGCAGGTGGAAGCCGACGAGACCGACCATCACGGCTGCGGCCGCGACGTCGAGCCCCGGCCGCCAGGGCGACGCGCGGCACGTGAACTCCCGCCAGCGACGTCGGAGGCAGGCCACGGCGCCGGGGATCGCAAGCCACGCCGTATAGGCCAGGTCCGCCAGAAGCAGCCCGCACATCGGGTAGAAGCTCCGCGCGAGCAGGTGACCGGTCTGAACATCGATCGACAGCAGCGCCGCCGCCGTCACGACGATCGCGACGCCGACCGCATT
>JBFGEG010000065.1:0-20008 GCA_041580235.1 Phycisphaerales bacterium | reverse complement strand
GTACGGCCTCCGGCCGACACTCGCTCCGGTACGACCCGCCGGATTCGATCCGGCGGGTCTGAGCGGGCGCACTGACTTATAGCGCTCCGTACGGCCTCCGGCCGACACTCGCTCCGGTACGACCCGCCGGGTTCGATCCGGCGGGTCTGAGCGGGCGCCAGGGGCGGCTCGTCCGGCCGTGCGAACGTCACGTCGTGCTCGCGCCGGCCGACGAGCTGCGGGGTCTGGGCGGGGCGCCCGACCAGCGCACATCTCTTTCATTCGGAGCGTCACGGGGAGAGCACGGCCCTTGCCGTCGAAGTGACCAGCTCGTCCTCGTCGGGGTCCTTCGCGATCGTGTCGAGGCGGTCACGCAGGTCGTCGCCGCCACCGGTGGTGTTGGCGGCCGCGACGACCGCGTTGCGTTTGATCATGCTCAGCTTGGCGCGTTTCAACGCCGAGCGGGCGAACGCGTCGCGTCTTGACTGCTCGTCCCAGCCGAGAACCTGCAACAGGTCGAGGCCGGCGCGGCGCGGCTCGTAGGCCGGGTGGATCTCGGCTTGCCGGGTGCGCTGTGTCGGCTGGTTGTGGGGGCAGACCTCCTGACAGACGTCGCAGCCGAAGATCCAGTCGTCCATGAGCTCGTGGAACTGCTCGTTGATCGGTGTGCGGTGCTCGATGGTCAGATAGCTGATGCACCGCGTGGCGTCCACCGACCATGGCGTGATGGCGTCGGTCGGGCAGGCGTCGATGCAGCGTGTGCATGATGCGCACGGATCGTCGGTGCACGGTGCTGACGGCTGAAGCTCCAGCGTCGTGATCACCTCGGCCAGGAACAGGTAGCTGCCGACACCCGGCTCGATGAGCAGCGTGTGCTTGCCGACCGCGCCAAGACCGGCCCGCTGGGCCAGCTCACGCTCCAGCACCGGTGCCGTGTCGACGCAGACGCGAAACGTCTCGCCCGGGTGCTCCGCGGCGAGCTCGTCGGCGAGCCGGTGCAGCCGTTTCTTCATGATCACGTGGTAGTCGTCACCACGCGCATACCGCGCGATGCGCCCGTGGCCGGCGGCCGGCTCATCGTCTGCGGCCCCGTCGTGGTAGCGATCGGCCACACAGATGACCGATCGGGCCCCCGGCACCATCTCACGCGGGTCGAGCCGTTGCGCAACGTGCTCCGCGAGATAGTGCATCTCGCCCTGCCGGCCCGCCGCGATCCACTGCCGGTACTCGCGCTCATACCGCGTCGCCTCCGCCGGCGCCACCCCCGCCAGCGCAAACCCCAGCGTCTCACACCGCTTCAGCACCCACCGTGTCATCTCGTCTTCCCTCATCCCTAACCCCTTCTCTTCTTCATCCCACCCTCTCCAACGGCGCATGCTCGAGAATCAACGTCTTCACCCCGGCCGTGGGAAACGCGACGCGGGCGCTGGCGCCGCGGGCGCGGGGCGTGATCTCCTCCACGCGTCCGAGCCCGAACTTCGGATGGCGGACGATGCATCCCACGGGAAATGCCGAGACGAGACGGTCGTCGGTGCCGTAGCGGGCCCCGGCCCCGATCATCACGTCGTCGTCGAAGATGCCCTGGGCCTGGTCCGAGTGGACGATCGAAGCCTTCGGAAGCTCGCCGAGGAACCGGCTCGCGATGGTGCCGGCTCGAATGCCGCGGTGGGTCCGGATCGCGGCCCGGGTGAGCAGGAGGCGGCGCTTCGCCCGCGTCATGCCGACAAAGCACAGCCGCCGCTCCTCCTCCAGCTCCAGCTCCGTCTCGGTGGCCCGCAGCAGAGGCAGCAGGTTCTCCTCGAGCCCCACCAGTGCCACCGTCTCGAACTCCAGGCCCTTCGCCGCGTGCAGGGACATCAGCGTCACCGTGCCCGCTTCCGGATCGATCGCGTCCGCGTCGCTGACGAGGGCCACCGATTCCAGGAAGAGGTTCAGCATGTCCAGACGGGAGAGACTCTCGGCGTCGGCGATCTCGGCGGGCATGAACTGGGCGGCGGCGCTGATGAGCTCGTTGAGATTCTCCAGACGCTGCCGGTCCTCGTCGGTATTGCTCTGGTACATCGTCTCCAGCCGCGACTCGCGCACGACATGCTCGACGAGACGGGCCAGCGCGTCGCCCTTGGGGGCAAGGACCTGCTCCCCGGCCGCGACGCGAATCCCCTCCAGCAGTGACACGAAGCGGCCGACGGCCCCGGCCGCCCGCGGCGACAGGCCGTCGACGGCGCCCCCGGCCGCCTCACGCAGGGCGTCGAAGAGCCGCCGCTGATGGTTGATCGCGAACAGCTCGATCTTTTGCAGGGTCGTCTTGCCGATGCCGCGTGTCGGCGTGTTGATCACGCGACGCAGCGACACCTCGTCGTTGGGGTTGACCACGAGCCGCAGATACGCCAGGGCGTCCCTCACCTCCTTGCGCTCGTAGAACGCGGTGCCTCGGGCGATGACGTAGGGGACGGCCCGCTGCCGCAACGCCTCTTCCAGCACCCGGCTCAGCGCGTTGACGCGGTAGAGGACGGCCATCTCCTTCCACGGCACCTGACGCTGCTCGTACGCCTGGCGCAGGTAGTCGGCCACGAGCGCCGCCTCGTGCTGCTCGTCGCGGCACACCACCGCCGTCGGCTTCTCGCCCTCAGCGAGCTCCGTGTAGAGATGCTTGTGCTTGCGGTGGTGGTTGTTACCGATGAGCCCTGCCGCGGCCTCGACGATGTGGCCGGTGCTGCGGAAGTTCTGCCCCAGGGGCACGACCGTGGCCCGCGGGTAGTGCTCCTCGAACTCGAGAATATTGGTGATGTCCGCCCCACGCCAGCCGTAGATTGACTGGTCGGGATCACCAACGACGCAGATATTGCCGTGAGCGGCCGCCAGCGTATGGGCGATCACGAACTGCGCGTGGTTCGTGTCCTGGTACTCGTCGATCAACAGATAGTGGTATCGCTTCTGGAGCTGGCTGCGGACGCCCTCGTGGCGGCGCAGCAGCCCGGCCATCTCGAGGAGCAGGTCGTCGAAGTCGAGGGCATCGTTGGCCCGCATGATCTTCTCGTAGGCGCGGTAGACGCGGGCGATCGAACGCTGAAAGAAGTCGTGCGCGTCGGCCGCGCACGCCTCGGCATCGAGCAGCCGGTTCTTGGCGTTGCTGATGGACGAGCCGACGACGGCCGGCGTCCAGTTCTTCGAGCTCAGCTCCGCCTCCGCCACGGCCTGCTTGATCGCCTCCCGCCGGTCGGCCTCGTCGTAGATCGTGTAGTGCGGCGAGAGCCCCGCTGCCTCGGCGTACTGCCGCAGCCGCCGCGCGCAGAACGAGTGAAAGGTGGCGACGGTGGGCCCGCCGTCGTCAAGCAGGGTGTCCGGCAGCAGCGCGTCGACGCGCTGGCGCATCTCGCCCGCCGCCTTGTTGGTGAAGGTCAGGGCGAGGATGCGCCACGGGGCCACGCCGGCGGCGATCAGACACGCGATGCGGCGGGTGACGACGGTCGTCTTGCCGGAGCCGGGGCCGGCCAGCACCAGCAGGGCACCCTCGCGATGGCTGACCGCCGTTCGCTGCGCGTCGGTGAGGTCGTCGAGGAGGTTGTCGTCAAGGACCGCCATCGGCTCAGTCTACGCCTGCCCGGCACCGCTCCCGGCGGTCCCGCGTCGGGCTCCTGCCGACCGTCCTGAGGCACCGTCGCCGGGGCCCGCATCCGCCCGCGGCGGGCGGTGTTCGGGCCATCTCGCCCTGCGGCTGACGCCCGCCGAGACACACCCACGTTCGGGATTCATTCGGATATAAACAGGTGGCGCGCCTAGACTTATGACGGCTGACAAAAAACTCAACATTATGGGTCCCTCCGTCTTGCGAGCCCAAGATGTAGTAGTAGGATGGCCCTCCGCGCCGATGACAAAAGCGCCCGGCGGGAATCACGAGGGCCCCGACCGGGACTTAGGGCCGGAACCAGGGCCGGAACCAGGGACAAGCGGTACCAGGGATCAGCGGACCAGGGGATTGTGGGAAGCATGACGTTTCCTGGGCACGGGCCCGCACGACCCCCAGGATCAGGTGGAACGGTGGATCGAGGGGGGGACGACGGGGCATACAAATGGGCGTTCTCTGCGATACACAGATCCGGGAGCTCGTGGGCATCGAACCGTTCTCCTCGAACGGCAAACGGCCGGGACGAGTCTCCTTCGGCGTCTCCAGCTACGGCTACGACGTGAGGGTGGGGACGGTCTTCAAGGTCTTCACCAACGCCACCCCGCACGGCGGGCTGGCCATCGTCGATCCCAAGCGGTTCACGGACGACATGTTCGTGACGGTGGACACGGAGCTGACGGGACGGGACCACGTGATCATCCCGCCCAACAGCTTCGCCCTGGGGGAGACGGTGGAGGCGATCGACGTCCCGCGCGACACGCTGGCGATCTGCGTGGGCAAGTCCACGTACGCCCGCTGCGGGATCATCGTGAACGTCACGCCGCTGGAACCCGAGTGGCGGGGCAAGGTGACACTGGAGATCTCCAACACCACCCCGCTGCCCGCGAAGATCTACGCCAACGAGGGCATTGCCCAGATCATTTTCCTCAAGGCCGACCGCGTGTGCGCCGTCAGCTACGCGGACAAGGGCGGCAAGTACCAGGACCAGGCCGGACTGACTTTACCGAGGGTTGACTGAGCGTCGGATCGGACGATCCGGTGTGCGGAGTGTATGTGTATTTCTGCGGCCAACGACGGCCGGAAACGCAGCAAGGACGCTCGAGGTAGCCAATGAAAATCACCCGCCGATTCACGAAGGCCGGCCAGAACGTGTTCGACACCGTGGAATGGGAGACGCGGCGCAGCCGCATCTGCGATTCCGACGGCAAGGTCGTCTTCGAGATGAAGGACGCGGAAGTGCCCAGGCAATGGTCACAGCTCGCCACGGACATCATGGTGAGCAAGTACTTTCGCAAGGCGGGGATCCCGCAGCTCAACGACGACGGCACACCGAAGCTCGACAAGCACGGCAACCCCGTGACGGGTCCCGAGAACTCCGTGCGTCTGGTGATCAGCCGGCTCGCAGGGTGCTGGCGGCACTGGGGCGAGCAGCACGGCTACTTCGACAGCGCCGAGGATGCGCAGGCGTTCTACGACGAGTTGTGCCACATGCTGCTGCACCAGATGGCGGCCCCCAACAGCCCGCAGTGGTTCAACACGGGGCTCAACTGGGCCTACGGCATCACCGGTCCCGCCCAGGGCCACTGGGTGCCCGATCCGGACACCGGCCAGGCCAGCCGGGCCCGCGACGCGTACTCGCACCCCCAGCCACACGCATGCTTCATTCAGTCGATCAAGGACGACCTCGTCGGCGAAGGCGGCATCATGGACCTCTGGACCCGGGAGGCGCGTCTGTTCAAGTACGGATCCGGAACCGGGACGAACTATTCCAGCCTGCGCGGAGAGAATGAGCCGCTCTCAGGTGGAGGAAAGTCCTCCGGCCTGATGAGCTTTCTCCGAATCGGTGACCGCGCTGCCGGCGCGATCAAGTCTGGAGGGACGACCCGGAGGGCGGCAAAGATGGTGTGCCTCGACGCGGACCACCCCGATGTCGAGGCGTTTGTCAACTGGAAGGTCCGCGAGGAGCTCAAGGTCGCGGCCATGGTTGAGGGCCTCAAGCACTTGCCCCCGGAGCAGCGCGACCTCGCCCGCAAGCTCGATCTCAAGCTGGACTACGACTTCAACGGCGAGGCGTACTACACGGTCTCCGGGCAGAACTCCAACAACTCGGTGCGTCTGCCGGACTCCTTTTTCGAGGCCCTCGACGCCGACGGCGACTGGAACCTCTTTCGCCGCACCGACGGCCAGATCGCCAAGACCCTCAAGGCCCGCGACCTGTGGGAGCAGATCTGCTTCGCCGCGTGGGGCTGCGCCGATCCCGGCATCCAGTACGACACAACGACCAACGCGTGGCACACGTGCCCGGCCGGCGGCCGTATCAACGCGTCGAATCCTTGTAACGAGTACCTCTTCCTCGACAACACCGCGTGCAACCTGGCCTCGATCAACCTCATGCGGTTCTACGACGCCGAGAGGCGTGACTTTGACGTCGACGGCTATGAGCACGCGATCCGGCTGTGGACGATCGTGCTGGAGATCTCGGTGCTGATGGCGGCCTACCCGTCGCAGGAGATCGCCGAGCAAAGCTGGCGGTACCGGACGCTCGGCCTGGGATATGCCAACCTCGGCGCGATGCTCATGCAGGCGGGCATCCCCTACGACTGCGACGAGGCGAGGGCGCTGTGCGGGGCGATCACCGCCATCTTGACGGGCCGGTCGTACGCCACGAGCAGCGAGATGGCGGCGGAGCTCGGCGCGTTCCCCGGCTTCGACGACAACCGCGACTCGATGCTGCGGGTGATCCGCAACCATCGACGCGCCGCCCACGGCGTGCCCCGGGACTCCGAAGAATACGAGGCGCTTCGCATCAAGCCCGTCGCGATCGATCACGATCGCTTTGCCGAGGGTCGCCTTCACGTGGTCAACGCCCCGGAGCTGCTGTCCCGGGCGACGCGCGCCTGGGATGACGCCTTGCGGCTTGGCCAGCAGCACGGCTATCGCAACGCGCAGACGACGGTCATCGCCCCCACCGGCACCATCGGCCTCCTGATGGACTGTGACACGACCGGCGTCGAGCCGGACTTTGCCCTGACGAAGTTCAAGAAGCTGGCCGGCGGCGGTTACTTCAAGATCGCCAACCAGTCGCTGCGGCCATCGCTCAATACGCTCGGCTACGCGAACGACCAGGTCGACGACATTCTCACGTATGTCATGGGCACGCTGAGCCTCGACACGCTGCTTCCCGAGGGCGTGGAGAACGCGGGACGGACGCTGCGTGACTTTCTGACCCACCACGGGTACACCTCCGACGATCTGGTGGCGCTGGAGAACCAGCTCCCCACCGTCTTCGAGCTGGGCTTTGCGTTCACCGCGTGGTCGATGCCCAAGGCCGTGCTCCAGGCGCTGGGCGTCGACGTCAAGAAAAGCAGGGACGACGGCTCCTTCAACGGCCTGCGGGCGCTGGGTCTCAGCCGCAGGCACATCGACGAGCTCAACCAGGCCGTCTGCGGCACCCAGACGATCGAGGGTGCGCCGCACATCGAGAAGGAGCACCTCGCGGTCTTCGATTGCGCCAACACGTGTGGCCGGATTGGCAAGCGGTTCATCGCCACCGAGGGGCACATTCGGATGATGGCCGCCGCCCAGCCGTTTATCAGCGGGGCGATCTCAAAGACGATCAACCTTCCCGCTGACAGCGTCGTCGAGGACATTGCCGATGCGTACCGGTTGAGCTGGGAGCTCGGGCTGAAGGCCAACGCCCTCTACCGCGACGGCAGCAAGCTCAGCCAGCCGCTGAGCACGAAGTCCGACACCGAAGCCACGGAAGAAGACACGATCAAGGCCGTGGAGGTGGCGCTGGGGGAAGCATCAACAGAAGCTGCGGAAGCGGTGTCTGCGATATCGATCTTGTCGACATCCTCAGAATCGTGCGCGCCCACGACGGCTCCCCCGAGCAGTGAACCGATCATCAAGGAACGGATCGTGGAGCGGCTTGTCGACCGGCCGCTGCGACGACGCCTGCCCGACACACGGTCGAGCATCACCCACCGGTTCAATGTCTCCGGTCACGAGGGTTACCTGACCGTCGGCCTCTACGAGGACGGCAGCCCCGGGGAGCTGTTCATCACGATGGCCAAGGAGGGCTCGACCATCGGCGGGCTCATGGACTGCCTGGGCACCGCCATCAGCGTGGCCCTGCAGTACGGCGTGCCGATCGAGAGCCTGGTGACCAAGTTCGCGCATCAGCGGTTCGAGCCGATGGGGCCGACCACCAATCGCAACATCCCCTTCGCCAAGAGCCTGGTCGACTACATCTTCCGCTGGCTGGGCATGGAGTTCGTGCCCGGCTACCGCGAAGCCAACGTTCCCAAACGCCCGTCGGAATCGCGCCCGACGGCCCGCGTGAAGACGGCCCCACGAACGACGATCAAGGGTTCGGACGACCAGCCGGACCCTGACGGACGGCGAGTCGGGCCCACGGCCATCCGGCTCGCCGGGAACGGGGCCGGCGAGAAGAACCCCGCCCCCAACGGCGGCTCCCCGACGATCATCGCCGCCGAAACGGAGCAGCTCACTGTGCGCACCACCGAGACCGGAAGCACGGTGAGCGCGGCCAAGACGGCGGTGGTCGTCAGCGCTTTGGATCGATCTCATGCCGCCCTGATGGGAGACGCCCCGGCCTGCGAGGTGTGCGGAGCCATCACGGTGCGCAACGGAAGCTGTTACAAGTGCATGAACTGCGGAAACTCGATGGGTTGCAGCTGACAGGAGGTAGTTGACGTCAACCCGGTCCGGCCTCAGCGCTCCGAGGGCCGGCCCCAAAGCGATGGGTGGCGATCCGGGTAAGGAGATCAGCGAGTGGAAGGATCCAACTTGCGCCCCTGATCGGGCAGTCACGGATACGGTTGCCCGATTTCCTCAGGAGAGGGGTGGCTAGCTCCAGACCACCGCTGCCCATCGCATTTGACCCGCGGCGGGGCCCTGACGACCCGCGGCATCGCAAGACGCCGCCCCCCGCCACAAGCCCCCTTTGGGCTTCTTCCCTTCCCTCCCCCCGAAGCGGTTCCCACCGCTGCTTCGGGGGATTTTTTTTAGCCATCAGGAACGAGTGTCGGCCCGGAGGGCCGTACCGGGTGCCACTAGCAGCTTGTCTGCCAGTGCGGACACGTGGTGACGTTCGCACGGGCGGACGAGCCGCCCGTGGCACCCGACCAGGACTGCCGGATCGAATCCGGCGGTCCGTACGAAAGCGAGTGTCGGCCGGACGGCCGTACGGAGCGCTCAAACCAGCAAAGCGAGTGTCGGCCGGAGGCCGAACCGAGCGCCATAACAAGCCCGCGTCATTGTGCGCCCGATCTGGACCGCCGGATCGAATCCGGCGGTCCGTACAGAAGCGAGTGTCGGCCCGGAGGGCCGTACGGAGCGCTCTAAAGGAACGATTGCCCTGAGCCCGCCTCGCGAACTCAGGGCAATCGGGGTGACTGGACTTGAACCAGCGGCCTCCGGCTCCCAAAGCCGGCGCTCTACCAAGCTGAGCTACACCCCGTGCCGCCGGGAGTATACGCGGTTCATCGGTCCTCTCGAACGACGACATAGCTTCTCACCCGCGGGTGAGAGGCATTGCCGCCGATGATCCCGAGGTCGATGAGAACGGCCACGATCAGCACCACCAGGTACATGCCCGACACGGAGCCGCTGGAGTTGATGGCCCACGCGTAGGCCAGCGTCGTCAGCGGCATGAAGAAGAAGCCCAGCAGCGGCCAGACGATCGTCGTGTAGGCGCTGCCGATGTAGTCGCTGAAGATGACGACGAGGATGATGGCCAGCCGGGGAAAGACCAGGGCGAGGATGCCGACGAGGCAGGGCACGCCATAGTTTCGCGGAAGCGGCGAGTTGAGGCAAGGCGGGCCCGCCCGTACACTCTCGGCCGACCCCCAGGGAAGGAGCGGCCGGTGCTTGTGCTGGCAGTCGATCTCGAATCCTACGTCCCGATCGGCATCCTCGTCGTCATGGCGGTGCTCTTCGTCGGGGCCAACATGGTGGCCACCCACGTGCTCGGGCCGCGTAAGAGCGGCTCCAGGAAGGACCTGACCTACGAGTCGGGAATGAACCCCATCGGCACGGCCCGCAAGCGGTTCAATGTGCGGTTCTACATCCTGGCCATGACCTTTCTTGTCTTTGACGTCGAGATCATCTTCCTCTACCCGTGGGCCGTGACCTTTGCCAAGCTGGCCCCGAAGAGCGCCGAGGCCCAGCTGTTCCTCTGGCGGATCATGTTCTTCATCATGACGTCGATCATCGCCTACGTGTACGCGTGGCGCAAGGGCGTCTTCCGCTGGGACTGAAGGCTGTTGGTGCCGCTCGGTCCGGCCGACGAGTGCGCAAACGCGGGTCACCGCGGCTGAAGACGGATCTCGGCGTCGCTGCGCTGGACCCCGTCGTCGTCCACGTTCACGATCCCGATGGGGTTGCCGCCGTTGGCCGCCTCTGCGCGGTGGGCGTCCGTGAGACGCGGGTCGTCGTCGAAGAGGATCTCGCCGCCGAACGGCCGGTACCCGTCCGCCTCGACGTTGAAGTGAACGTGGGCGGGTTGGTCGTCGGCATCGTACTCCGCCGCGTAATGGCCTGGACGAATCGTCCGGATCTCCACCCGGCCGGTCGAATCGGTACGGGCGTATCCGAACAGACGCGGGTTCCAGTGATCATCGTCGGTGAAGTAATGCCCTCGCGTGTCCGTCTGCGTCAAGGCGATGACAGCGCCGGGCACCGTCGCCCCCGTTGCTTCGTCGATGATCCGTATCGTCATGATGAGCGGCAGGCCCGGTTCACGGGGCCCCACGATCGTGATGCGGCTCTCCCGGGCGTGTGTCTTGAGCAGCGTGCTCAGCTGCTCGCGTGTCTCCGGGTTCTCGACAAGCGGCTGGAATTGGTCCTCCGACAGCACCCGCGAGGGGTAGGGGTAACCGTCATCGAGCGCCCGTTGCAGCGTGCGGAGAGCCTCGTCAAGCCGGCCTTCGCGGCCAAGGTCTGCCGCCTGCTGGAAGGAGATCTCGGCCGCGTGGTCCTTCGTGTCGGGCGGGGACGGGTCGCGATCAGAGCAGCCGGCCGCCGCCGCCACGAGCAGGACGATCACAAGGATGGGCGATCCTCGTCGCATCAACGTTCGTTATACCGGTCCCGGCCTCGATCGACCGTCACCGTCGCGTAACAACGACCGGATTCACCCCCGCGACGTCACTCCGGCGCGATCACCGACACGGCGGCACTGCGGCTGACCGACTTGAGGCGGTCTCGGGCTGCCATGTGGGTGGGATCGATCGCAAGCGCCCGGCGGTAATTGGAGACGGCGTCATCCAGGCGGCCTTCGCGGTACGACAGCTCGCCGCGGAGCAGCCATGCCAGCGCGTGCGCCGTGTCCAGCTGGACGTCCCCGTACCGGGCGATCGTCTCGTCGATCCGGCCGTGACGTGAGAGCACGAACGCCAGGTAGTTGACGGCCTGGGGCAGGTCCGGCTCCAGCCTGATCGCCTCCACCAGATGCTCGACGGCCTGGTCGAGCTTGCGGCCGGCCTCGCCGGCGTCCTGCTCGGCGAGCTGCTCGGCTTCCAGGGCAAGCCCGCGTCCCAGGTTGCTTTGAGACCACGGGTCGTGGGGCCGCAGACGCACCGCCTCGTAGAGATGAGGCAGCCCCTCCTGGAGGTCACCACCCGCGATGAGGGCGTTGGCGAGCGTGCACCGCGCCCGGTGATTGTCGGGCCGCAGCGTCACCGCCGCCCGCGCATGCTCGATCGCCTCCGCCGTGCTGCCGACCTGCAGGAAGACGGCGGCAAGGTTGTCGTGGGCGAGGTGGTCGCCGGGATCGAGCCTGATCGCATGCTGGTACAGCTCGATGGCCGGCTCAGTCTGGCCCTGCTCGAACACGATGTTGGCGATCTCGGTGTAGGGGCGCGGGTTCAGCGGCCGGTGCACCATGACGTCCGCCCACATCCGGTAGGCGCTGTGGTAGTCCCGGTTGCGCTGCATCGTCAACACGCCCAGGGTGGCGACGACGGCCAGCACGAAGCCCGCGTTGACCCGCCACGCCACGACCGGTGACACGGCAAGACGGCCATACCAGCGTGCAAGGAGGGCATCGGCGCCGATGACCAGTGAGGCGATGAGCGCGGCCAGGGGAAGGTACATCCGGTGCTCGAAGGCGGCGTGAGCGAACGGAACGATGCTGGAGGTCGGAGCGAGGATCACAAAGAAGCTCACGCCCAGGAATCCGAGCCACGACCGCCGGCGAAATGACCAGACGCTTGCGGCGAGCACCACCACGATGATCAGGCCCGGTCCGGCGACGGCCGAGAACGACCGCGCGATCGGCCAGTCGTAGTCCAGGCAGAGAGGATGCGGCCAGACGACCAGCCACGCGTAATGCAGAAGCACGCCCGGCTGCGTCAGCGCGTAGGCAAGCGGCGTCGCCCCGTCGTAACCGAAGCCCGCCGTCACCGGACGACCCGGGTCGGAGGCGACGATCGCGCCGAGGGTCCCGGTGACCACCAGCAGCAGCCATGTTCCGCACAGGCCCGCGTAGACGCCCCAGCGGCGCCGAAACACCTCGGCCAGCGACCCCGACAAGAAGACCCGGTCGTAGAGGATCGCGACCAGCGGCGCCGTGACCATCACCGGCTTGCTCGCCATGCCCAGCAGGCAGGCTGCGATCCCCGCCGCATACCACGGCCAGGGCCGCGACGCGCCCGAGCCCCTGATCAGGCAGTAGATCGTCAGCAGATAGAACAGACCCATCATCGACTCGGCGCGCTGAATGACGTAGGTGACGCTCTCGGTCTGAAGGGGGTGAACGGTCCAGACGAGGCCGACCGTGAGTGCATACCACGACGCGCCGCGCCGGAGACGCTCCCCGAACCGCTCGAGCCGCAGTGTCCGCCGCACCACGCCAAAGAGGGTGAGACCCGCCAGCACGTGGACGACGAGGTTGACCAGGTGGTAGCCCCAGGGGTCGAGGCCCCCGAAGCGGAAGTTGAGGGCGAGGCTCAGCGCGACCAGCGGGCGGTTGCCCCACACCCCGGCGAGGTCGCGGATCCGGCGGCTCTCGACGATCTCCCGCAGATCGTCGTAGATGAAGACGCCGGCGAAGCTGTTGAGGTAGACGAGCACGCCCGCGGCGGCGATGGCCGCAGCGCACCAGAGGTCAACGCGGGCGAACGGGGACCCCGGCGAGTCCGCAACCTGGATTGGCTCACGATGCTCCACGTCACCCCCCCACGCCCCGTCGGGGACCGGGGGCCCTTTCCGATAAAACGGCCGCCCGCAGGGTCGATCCGACACGCGGATCGACCGATACAGACTTGTCAGCGGCACTAACGCGGGTCCCTCGTCGATGCGTCCCCTGTATATCGTCCATGCGCTTCCGTTCTTTGACCCGGCGACGCGGTTTGGCGGTCCGATCGCGCAGCTTCGCCGGACCTGCCGCGGTCTCGCCGACCGCGGTCATGACGTCAGGGTCGTCGCCACCGACCTCGATATCGGCCCTGACCTGCCGCGCGAGCGATGGCTGGAGAGGGACGGCTACCGGATCTGGTACGCGCCCGTGGGGCGACTGGGGCGCTTCGCCCCCTATTACGCACCGCGGGCGAGGCCGCCGCTGCTCGAAGCCCTGCGTCAGGCGCAGGTGCTGCATCTGGCCCTCAGCTTCACCCACATGAACGTCCTGGGACGTCGGCTCGCCCGAACGCTCGACGTGCCGTACGTCTACACGCCGAGGGCATGCCTGGACCCCGTGCGTCTGAGACAACGACACGTCTCCAAGCGTCTCTTCACGTCGCTCTTTGAGCGCACCGTCATCCGGGATGCGGCGGCGATCCACGTCCTGACCCGCGCCGAACGAGGCCACGCCCTCGCGCAAGGCGCCCGTCCCGAACAGTGCGTGATCATCCCCAACGGCGCCGAGCTCGACGAGCACACGGTCTTTCCCGACGGATCGATCTTTCGTAGGCATTGCAACATTCATCGTGACGCGCCGCTCGTCCTGTTCATGAGCCGGCTGCACCGCATCAAGGGTCTCGACATACTCGTCGACGCCTTCGCCGGCGCCCGGCAGCACATCCCTTCCGCACAGCTGGTGATCGCCGGCCCCGACGAGGGCATGCGACGGACCATCGAGAACCGTGCCCGGCAGCTGGGAATCGCCAAGGCCACACACTTCGTCGGCCGGCTTGACGGCGACCTGCGGTTGGCCGCGCTCCGCGCCGCCGATCTGTTCGCGCTGACCTCGTACTCCGAGGGGCTGCCCAACGCCGTCCTCGACGCCTGCGCGGCCGCCACGCCGGTTCTGATCTCCGACGGCTGCCATGTACCGGAGGTCGCGACGTACCGGGCCGGCCGTGTCGTCGGCACCTGCGCCAGGGACGTGTCAATCGCACTGCGCGAAATGCTGGCCGATCGGCGGCACCTCAAGACGATGGGTGAGCACGCGCAGCGTATGGTGCGCGAGCGCTTCGCCTTTTCGGACACCATCGACCGGCTCGAGCGCATGTACCACCATCTCGCGACCAGGACGGGGAAGACCGCCGGTTCGGCGAACACCGACGCGTCGGCGATCCGGGCGGCATGAGCGATCACGGCGTGAGTACGCGATCCGTCTACGGGCGCGGCGCCGCCGCGGGCGTCGTCGGCCGCGGCGTCGAGACCGCCTGCGGCCTCGGGCAGCTGTGGCTGCTGACCCGCATCCTCGACAACCACGCCTTCGGCCGATTCGTCTTTGCGATGGCCATCGTGCAGATCCTGGCCGTCGTCGGCTCAGCGGGGTTCGAGCGTCTGACGATCTTCCGGCTGTCTCGATCCGACGCCGCGCCGGGCGTGCTCGCGGGCGGCGGTTTCGCCGGCGCCGTCATGGGCTGGGGGATCGTCATCTCCACCGCCCTCGCCGTCTTCATGTGGCTCGGCGCCGCGGCGGTCGGCGGAATCCTCGGCGATCCGGCCGTGACGGGGTGGCTGCGGGCCCTGGTGTGGCTCATCCCCGTGACCGCCGCCGCCGAGACGTACGCGGCGTGGCACCTGGCGCGACAGCGTGTCTCCCAGGCGGTGCTGCTTGGCCGCGGCGTCCCCGCGATCGCGGTGACCCTGATCCTGCTTGCGACGTGGACGATCGGGCTGGGGCCCGCGGGCGTCATCGGCGCCTATGTGGGCGGCCGAGGGCTGGCGCTGCTGGGCTGGTGGATCGTCCGGCCCATCAACCCGCTCCTGTTCTGGCGGCACCTCGGTCGGGCCGACGCCCGCTACGCCGCGCAGACCGCGGCCACCGGCCTCATTCACCGGACCCTCCGCCAGAGCGATGTGCTCATGCTCCTGCCCATGGCGGGACCCGTGGTCACCGCCCACTACGCGATCGTGCTCCGCTTCGCGTGGCTTGTGCGCAGCGGCCACGAGCTGCTCGGCCCCATCTTCGCCGCACGAGCCGGCCATCTGCTGCACCGTGGCGAGGCCCGGGCGGTTCAGACGGAGCTCCACGCCAACCGCATGTGGTCGGGCCTGGTCGCGCTGGGGCTCGCGGTCCCGCTGGTTCTGGCCGGGCCGTGGATCCTGTCGAACTTCGGCGACGCCGGGCCGGCGTACCCCGTGCTGCTCATTCTCCTGGCGGATCAGGCGGCGTTCGTGCTCTTCGGCATGACCGGCCTGCTGCTCATGATGGCCGGCCGCAGCGGCTGGGCGCTGAGCACCAACCTCTTCATGCTCGTAGCCAACGTCGGTCTCAACCTTGTGCTGATTCCCCTCCTGGGCGCCATGGGCGCGGCGCTGGCGACGTTGACGAGCGTGCTCGTGGTCAAGTCATTCAACGGCATCCTCGTGTGGCGGCTGGAGCGGATCGCGACCTTCGGGGCGGAGCTGGCCGTCTTTCTGGCGGCCGTCGTGGCCGCGCTGGTGCTGGGCGCCTGGGATCTGGTGCCGCCGCCCGCCGCCGCCGTCGTATGCGGCGTGGTTCTCCTGCTGCTGGTTCTCGACCGCGTGCGGACCATGCGAGGCAGACTGACCGTGCTCACCGCGTCCGTCGAGGCTCGATGATGACGCAGCTTCAGGCATCCAACCCGGTCAGCGACCTTCGCCCCCGCGGGCCCCGTCCGCCCCTGGACTTCGTCGGCGTCGGCGCTGCCCGCTGCGGAACGACGTGGCTGGCCCGCTGCCTCGGCGAGCACCCGTCGGTCTTCATTCCCGCCCGCAAGGAGCTGCACTACTTCAACAACGACTTCCTCTATGAGCCGACGCTGCGCACCCTTCGACGACGACTGAGCCCGGCCCGACCGGATCAGCTGCGCGGCGAGATCACGCCCCGCTACATGATCAGCCACACCGCCCTCACCCGCATCGCCGCCGCCAACCCTCAGGCCGCGATCATCGTGTGCCTGCGGGATCCCGTGGACCGGATGTTCTCGGAGTACTGCTATTTCCGGTTCACCCTCAAGCGGGAGCCCGACCCCGACTTCCTGCGCGCAATCGAGGGGCCGCTGAGGGAGGACTACCTGGTCAAGAGCCTCTACGCCTCGCACCTGGAGAACGTGCTGAGCATCTTCGACCGGGTGCATGTCGTCCTGTACGAAGAGATCGCCGAGCAACCGCTGGAGACGCTCGAGGCCGTGTTCGGGTTTCTCCGGATCGAGCCGTCGTTCGTCCCCTCGGCCGCGCGGCAGCGCGTCAATGCCTCGCCAAGCCGCCACCGCGCCCCGCGGGCGGGCTGGGCGCGGCTGGCCCAGCGGGTGGCGCTGGGGCGAAGCCTGCCCACGCGGCTCGTGCGGCCCGCCGCGATGCCCGTGTTCAACGCGTGCCATCGTCTCATCGACGCCTGGCCGATCCTCCAGGACAGCGGCGAGCGGCCCCGGCTCGACTCCCAGACCAGACGCCGGCTCTTCGACCGGTACTTTCGCGAGGATCTCCCGCGAACCGAGGCCCTGCTCGGTCTCGACCTCTCCCGCTGGAGGCCCTGACTCAACGCGGCCCCGGACTTGTCCGACACTGACACCATGGCCCAGGAGCATCCCCAGCGACGCGTCGAGCTGTTCCACGTGGGCCCGCCCAAGAGCGGGACCACCTGGATCTACCGGTGCCTTACCGAGCACCCGGCGGTCGCCGCCCCGGCGCGTGATGCCGTCCACTTCTTCGACATGCTGTTCGCCCGCGGCGAGGCGTGGTATCTCGCGCACTATGCGGGGGCCGGTGCCGGGCAGCGGCTGTTCGACCCGACCATGAGCTACTTCGCCTCACCGTGGGCGCCGCCGCGGATCGCCGCCCACAACCCCCGGGCGCGGAACGCCGTCTGCATCCGCAATCCCATCGAGCGCGCGTTCTCCCACTACTGGCACGAGAAGAAGAAGGGACGCCTGCACTACGACTTCGCCGACATCCTCGACAATTACGACCTCTTCACGTCGTGGCTGGAGCCGGGGTTTCACGCGGAGCATCTCACCCGGTATTACGCGTTCTTTGACCGATCCCAGGTCCTCGTCCAGCGTTTCGAGACCCTCCGGGACGACCCCGTTCGGTTCCTGCGCGAGCTGTTGAGCTTCTACGAGATCGACGCCGACTTCGCGCCGAGCATGCTGCACGAAACGGTGAACGCGGCCGGCCCTCGCCGCGACGCGGTGGGTCTGGGCCTCTACTCGGTGCAGAAGGCCATGTCGCTTGTCGGGCTCGGCCGGGGTGCCGGCTTCTTGAGCCGCTCGGCGCTGCTGAGCGGCAAGGGCGAGTACGTGCGCGGCATCCCCGACGGTCTCTTCGCGCAGCTGCTGGAGATCTGCGAGCCGGAGATCGTCCGCCTGGAGCACCTCCTGAAGATCGATCTCGGCTCGTGGCGCGAGCGCCCTGACCGTCCCGTGGCCGCGTGAGAAGACAATGACCGTGATCACCAAGGTCCTCACCCTGCACCACGTCCTCGCCGAGCCACGGCTGGCAGTGGGTCCCCAGGCTGACAACCGCGTCTCACCCGACGCGTTGCGGGAGGGTCTGGAAGCGCACCGCGACTGGGACATGGTGGACTACCGGCGCGGCCTGGCCCCCGGCCGCGGCCACGGGCGCTCGCTGGTGCTCACGATCGACGACGGCTACCTCGACGTGCTCACCGAGGCGCTGCCGGTGCTCGAGGCCTTTGACGCCCCCTGCATTGTTTTCCTGGTTTCCGGCTATCTCGATCGCACCGTCCGCCCGATGGAGTCGGATGTGGCGTGGCTGGCCGGCCGGCGACCGCACGAGGACGCCGAGGACTTCTACCAGAGACAGCGGCGGAGACTCCGGCGTCTGGGACCGGCCCGGCAGCTCGAAACCATGACCCAGCTGGCGCAACAGGACAACGTGGCCTATCCGCCGCCGGTCGAAGACCTGCTGCTGAGCTGGGAGCAGGCGGCCGAGCTCGCTCGCCACCCGCTGGTGACCATCGGCTCTCACACGGTCAGCCATCCCATGCTGGGCCGGCTCGACCGGCGTCGGGCGGCGCACGAGGCCGCCCGGTCGAAACGCCGGCTGGAGGACGTGCTCGGCAAGCCCGTCGAGTGCTTCGCGTTTCCGTATGGCCGCAACAGCCTGCTCACCCGCCGCGCCGTCGCGGCCGCGGGGTACCGCTACGCCTTCACGACGCGGCCGGCGCTCGTCGGCAGCGTCGTCGATCCCATGGCCGTCCCGCGGTTCACCATCGACGGCCCTCCCGGGTGGGGGCCCCTGGATGCCGGCTGCGCGCCCGAGGCGACGCGGTCGCGCGCCGCGTAAACCGTCATGCGAGTCCTGATCGGCACACTCTACAGCGGGGAGAACGAGCTCGACCGGTGCGTCGACGCCCTGAAGAGCCAGCGGTTCGGCGACTGGGAGCACTTCATTCTCGAGAACCTCCCGGAGAAGGAAGCGCACGATCGGCTCTACGGGCGGTTCATGGAGTCGGCGGGTGAGTTTGATCTGTTTCTCAAGCTCGACGCGGACATGATCCTCGCCGACGACGACAAGCTCGGGGCCGCCGTTGCCCTCTTCGAGGCGGCGCCCCCGCTTGACCACGCCGTGTTCACCGTGCAGGACTGGATGTCCAACGCCCTGATCATCGGCATTCACCTGTACCGCAACACGGTTCGCTGGCCGAGCCGGACCGTCGAGCTGTTCACCGATCTGCCGCCGGTCGTGCCGGGGCGTCGTCGCTACTTCGTCGGCCGCCCCCCGAGCCCGCTGGCCGTGCACAGCCCGGATCCCGGCCCCGCCCAGGCCTTCCGCTACGGCCTGCACCGCGGCCGCAAGGCGTTCCAGGTCGGGCTCGATCACGCGGCCCCCCTGCACGCCATCGCGCACTGGCGTCTGCTGAAGCGTCTGTGGCATCACTTCGAGACGACACGCGACCAGAGACTGGGCCTGGCCCTGCTCGGCGTGGAGCATGCGATCGAGACCCGGGTCGCGCCCGCCCAGTGCGACTACACGAACCCTCGATTCTCCGAGCTGCTCGCCACCTGCGAGACGATGACGCCGGCCGAGATCCACGAGCAACTGCGGTCGTCATGGAACGTGCTGCGGCGGGAATCGAGGTGGCTGACCACGTTCACGCGGCACGCCGTTCGCGGGCTGCTTCGTCGCTCGGCGTGATCCCGATCACCTCATCGAGCTGCGGCAGGGTCCTCTCCTCGCAGTACGCCTCCTCGAACGCCTGCCGGGCGGCTCGTTTCATGGTCGCCAGTTGTCTGCGATCGGACAGTGCGCTGCGAAGGAAGCGGACGAGCTCGGGGGCATGGCCCTGCGGTATGCGGACGCCGCAGCCGAAGCGGGTGACGGCGTCATCGACGTTGCTGCCCGGCGGCCCCAGGTACACGACGGGCAGACCCATGGCCAGGCAGCCGTGCAGCTTGCTGGGGCTCATCACGCCCGCGGCCTCGTCGCTCAGCGTGATGAGGGCGAGGTCGGCCGACGCGAGCACGCTCGCGACCTGCTCCTCGGGCACGTAGGAGTGCAGGTGGACGTTGACGAGGCCGCGGCGGCCCGCCGCCTCCCGGATCCGCGGAAACTGCATCCCGCCGCCGACGAACAGGAACGCCACCGGCTCGTCGCGCAGGTCGTCGGCGGCGTCGAGGACCGCGTCGAACTCGTGACCCCAGCCGGCGTTGCCCTGATAGAGCACCACGAGGCGGCCGCCCAGACCCAGACGCCGGACACCCTCCCACGACGCGGCTCGGCCCGGGGCGGGGAAGCGATGGCGGCTCTCGAAGTTCGGCACGACGGTGACCGACGGCTTGTCGCCGCGGGCGTAGTGCGACTGCAGCAGGCTCTTCATGGCCTGGTCGAGGCACACGACGTGATCCAGCCGCCGCAACAGCCGGCGGTTGAGCCAACGGCACGCCCGGGCCGCCATCCCCCCCGGCTTGATGAGCCCGGCGATCTCGAGGATCTCCGGGTAGCAGTCCATGTTCCACTGGACGAGCCTGGTCCCGCCGGACGGATGGGTGAGCCGGT
>JBFGEG010000064.1:0-20056 GCA_041580235.1 Phycisphaerales bacterium | reverse complement strand
CGTCGCCGCCGCCGGGGGGTCCCCCAGGGGCTGCCGCTCGCGGGACGGCGCAGGTTCTGCGCGTGGCGGTGGTGGCGGCGGCGTGGCGGATTCCACGGGAGCCGGGTCCACCGAGAGGTCCACGGCTCGATCATCGGGGACGATCAGCGGGCCGCCGCCCTCGCCCAGCGCGGACGCGGCGATCAGCGCCGACAACAGCGCAGACCATGATGTTCGAGCAAACGACATGTCGCCGTCCCTGGCAGCGTTCCGTCGGATCCTCCGACGTCAACCCGTGAGCGTGGTCAGTCGTCTCCTATCGGCTGAATGATCTCGCTGACTCGCACACAGAAGCTGTCATTCACGACCAGGACCTCGCCGCGGGCCACCGGGCGGTCGTTGACATAGATGTCCACGGGGTCGCCGGCAAGCTTGTCGAGCTCGATGACCGAGTCCTCGTTGAGCCGCAGCACGTCCTCGACGTACATGCGGGTCCGACCCAGCTCGACCTTCACGTGGAGGTTGACGTCCCGCAGCAGGGCCAGGGCGGCCCGCCCTTGCCCGTTTCCCTCGCCGCCGGGCGTGAAATCGGGCAGGTTCAGGGCCTCGGAGACGAGGTCGGTGCCCTGCGTCTGGTCCTTCAGCGAATCGACCGCGTCCTGGGCCTTCTCGATCGCCTCCTCGGCGGCCTCCCCCGCGGTCGGGTCGTCCTCGGGAGCCTCGCTCTTACTGCTCTTGGGGGTCTCGTCGGCCATCAACTGTCAATCCGGAAACCCATGCCCATGACGATCACGCACTTGGAGATGATCGGCTCGTCACGCTGCCGATCGACACCAAACCGATCGGAAAGCAGGGTCTGGATCCGACGGGTGAGGCTCTCCATCCTGGCTTCCTGGAAGTGCCGCATCTCCGCGGTCCTCCAGATGGCGGTGATCTCGCTCTTGATCTCGTTGCGGAACTGCTGGAGCTCCTCGGCGACCTGGTCGGCATACCGCTTCTTGACCTGGACGTAGATCTCCGTGTCGTAGAGGTAGGTCACGCCCGACTTGTTGTTGGGAAGCTTGGCGTCGAGCACCATGATCTCGACGATCTGCTCGTCCTCGGGCGCCTCCAGGATCGCCGGCACCTCGGCCGCCTCGACCTCGGGGGGTCCGCCCAGCATCGACATCGCCCCGATAATCACCACGGCCTCCAGGACGAGGATGCCTGTCACCACGATCACCAGCCGAAGGGGTGACTTTTTCCGCTTTCGCTGGCCTTCAGAGGAATCCAGACCCATCGCTTCTAGCCTCCCCTGGCGAGATTGGGATCGGTGAAGTCCGCGTCGGTATTTGCTTCCTCGACCAACTGCTCGGTGAGGATGACCTCCACCCGGCGGTTTTCTGCCTCATCGGCAGGGTCGATGGCCCGCGGGCGGACGGGCTCGCGGGTCCCCACCGCCTCGATCCGGAACACCCGGTCCTCCAGGTTCAGCTCGACCAGGATGTCCTTGACGTTCCGGGCCCGGTGGAAGGCGAGGTCGTCGAGATCCTTCCACGGGGAGTCGGGCGGCAGATACTTGGCCGCGGCGTGACCCCGCACGACGATCTTGTTGTTGCGCCCGGCCAGGAGAACGGACAGCTTCTTCAGCTCGCGTCGGATCGCGGGCCCCACCTCCGCCGACCCCTCCTCGAACGTGGCCGGTCCGCCGATGGTGAACATGGTCCCCTCGCGGACCTTCGTCACCCGCAGGAACGCGCCCTCGATGCTGTCCACGGGCGAGCGGCTGGTCTTGGTGTCTTCGAACTGCTTGACCGCCATCTGCTCCAGCTGCTCGACGATGGAGCGCACCGGCGGGTCGTTGATCGGCAGCACGCCGATCCCGCCCGAGTACCCAAAGGCCTCCTTGATCGCCGTGATGACCCGCTGGTACTCACGGTCCTGCTTCAGCTCGGAGAACATCTGCAGCAGAATGAAGAAGCACAGCAGCAAGGCCATCATGTCACCGAAGGTGACGACCCATTCGGGAACTCCGTGCGCGGACTTCTTGGGCTTGCGCGCCATCAGGCTGCTGCCAGCTGGTCCTGGTCCGGCCGCAGGGCCGGCGGAAGGAACGTGATGAGCTTGGACTCGACGGTGCGGGGATTGTCGCCGCTCTGGATGGACATCACGCCGTGAATGACGATGGTCTTGGCCAGCGCTTCCTCGCCCGATCGCATGGCGAGCTTGTCGGCCAGCGGCAGGAAGACGACGTTGGCCAGCAGCGCTCCGTACAGCGTCGTGAGCAGGGCGGCCGCCATGCCGGCGCCGATCTTCGAGGGGTCATCCATGTTCTGGAGCATGGCCACGAGACCGACCAGTGTTCCGATCATGCCGAAGGCGGGGGCGTAGCGCCCCATCGCGTCGAGCATCGCCTTGCCTGACTCGTGGCGCTCCAGCAGGTTCTCCAGCTCTGTCTCCATCACGGTCTGGATGATCTCGGGGTCGGTGCCGTCGACGGCCATCTGGACGCCGCGTTTGAGGAACTCATCCTCCATTTCCAGGACCATGCCCTCGAGGGCGAGGATGCCGTCGCGGCGGGCGACCTCGGCCAGCTCGACGAGCTGGCGGATGATCTCCTTGGGCTCGGGGCTCTTGTCGAAGAGGGTCTTGGCGACGACCTTGGGGATCTTGAAGAACCGCGCCAGCGGCTGTGAGGCCAGGGTCGCGGCAGCCGCGCCGCCGACCACGATGAGCACGGAGGGGGCGTTGACGTAAGCCATGACGTCGCCGCCGATAAGAATCGCCAGCAACACCAGGACCAGGCCCAGCACCAACCCCAGAACGGTGGCAAGATCCACGGAACTCTCCCCTGGCCGGCCTGCACGCCAGCTTATCAGTGCTCATCGGAGACGCCTGGAACGGACTTGAGGGTGGCCGGCGACGTGTCCGCACCGCGGTGGGGATGGCACCGTTGGTGACCTTCACGAAGGCGGGACGAGCACCGGCAGCACCCGCGGCCGAACACTGAGCTCCAACGTGGACACCCGCGTCCCGACACCCCCGGCGGGCGGATCGCCGTCGATCTGCACCTGCTGCGGGCCGCCGCACTCGATGCGAACCCGCGATCCCTGCCCGCGGACGAGCCGCGGATCCCGTTCATGGCGCCGCAAGAGACACTTGACGATCCAGCCCACCACCTGCCGCGGCGACTCGACCGGGAAGTACACCACGTCGAGCTTGCCGTCGGTCATGTCCGCCCGGGGGGCGGGGTTCAACCCGAACGCGTAGTGCCGGGCGTTGGCGACGACGACGAGACCGGCGCCGGGGGTGGTGAGCCGTCGGTCATCAACGTACACCTGCAGCGGCGCCGGCCGCCAGCGGCGAAGCTGCCGCAGAACGGGACCGGCGTAGGACAGGTACGAGATCGACCGGCCGCGGCGCGCCGTCAGGTCGTGGACGACCTCCGCGTCGAAGCCCACCGACGCCATGAGCACGAACGGCTCACCGTTGGCGTGCCCGACATCGACCCGCCGGACCTCGAAGCGTCTCAGGGCCGCCCGCAGGGTGCGGCGACGCCGGCTCATGCCGAATTCGCGGGCGAACAGGTTGGCGGTGCCGTAAGGGACGTGGTAGACGGGCGTGTCCGTGCGGATGGCCGCGCCCAGCACTCCGCGGACCGCCCCGTCGCCACCCAGCACCAGCAGGGCGTCAACGCCGTCGAGCCTCTCGAGGAGCCAGTCGTCGCCCGCCTGCTGCCTCGTCGGCTCCGAGGTCGCCTCGTGGCCGGCCGCACGCAGGAACCGCTCGATCCGCGGGGCGGCTCGCCGGGCCCGGCCGCCGCCGGAGACGGGATTGAAAAGAACAAGAACTGAAGCCATTAGCCATCAGCCATTCGCCATCAGGTGATGAGCAAAGTACCATTCTCACGCTGATGCGCGCTGCCGGTCCAGCCCTTGCCGCGACCGTTTCTTTCGTGATCGCAATCGCGGCACTCGGGCAGGAGCAGTACGAGCTGTCCGAAAGCGACATCTGGGAGAAGGTGGACACCGTCGATCCCGATACGCCCCAGGGGCGGCTGGCGCTCGCCCGCCAGGCGCTGGCGACGGGCGACACGCGGCGGGCCGAGAACCTGGCCTCCTCGTGGATCGAGCGCTACCCGAAGGAACCGGGTCTGCCCGAGGCTTACCTGATCCGCGGCGACGCCCTCAAGACGCGTGGCGATTACTACAAGGCGCTGTTCGATTACGAGTACGTCGCCCGGGCGTTTCCGGCCAGCGAGACGTTTGTGACGGTGCTGCAGCGCGAGCTGGAGATCGGAACGCTCTATGCCACGGGGACGAAGCGCAAGTGGTTCGGGCTTCGAGTGCTCAATGCCGGCGACGTGGCGGAGGAGCTGCTCATCCGTGTCCAGGAGCGGATGCCCGGCAGCCACCTGGCCGAGCAGGCGGCCATGGAGCTGGCGGACTACTACTTCCGCAACCGCAAGATGGAGCTCGCCGTCCAGATGTACTCCATCTTTCTGGAGAACTTTCCGAGCTCCAGCCAGGTCAGCAAGGCTCGTCGGCGGCTGATCTACGCCGAGCTGGCCACGTTCAAGGGCCCCGCCTTCGACGCATCGGGGCTGCACGAGGCGCGGGCAAGGCTCTTCGAGCTCAAGGCGCTGGAGCCCGCCAACGCCGAGCGAATCGGGGCCGACGCCCTGCTCAGCCGCATCGACGAGTCCGATGCACAGAAGCTGCTCCTGACGGCGCGGTGGTACCTGCGGACGGGCGACCCCGTGGCGGCGGAGCTCATGATCCGCCGGCTGATCGATGAGTACCCGCGCACGGTGGCCGCGGTGGACGCCCTGCGTCTCGTGGAGGAAGTCGAGCCGAAGCTGCCGCCCGCCGTGTTGCGTGAGGCGCCGGATTACCAGGCACTGCGCGAGGCCATGCTCGGCAATCCGCCCGAGAGCGACACGCCATGAACGGACGCGGAGGGCTGCTGGCGATCGGCCTGTCGATCGCATGGCTCGGCGGCTGCGCCGCCGACCCGTCGCAAGGATGGTCGGCCGCCACCACCTACCCGCAGGGCATCTCCAGCGTCGCCGTCGGCGTTTTTGAAAACACGACGTTGGACCGCGACTTCGAGTACGACCTCACCGACGCGCTGATCAAGGAGATCGAGGCCCGCACGCCCTACAAGGTGACTTCATCCGGCCGCGCGGATACCATTCTTACCGGACGGATCATCAACGTGAACCGCCGACAACTTTCGAAGTCCGCGCTGACCGGATTGAGTGAAGAGGTCACCGTGGGCGTGACGATCGACTTGAAGTGGAGGGATCTTCGGACGGGTGAGTCGCTGCTGGAGCTCGAGTCGTTCACCGCCCACAGTCTCTTCGTTCCATCGAATCCGACCAGAGAACCCATCGATATCGCCCGGTTCGGCGTCGCACAAAGTATGGCCCGTGACATCGTCGACGAGATGCGGGCGGACTGGTGACGACGACCCGCGATTGGTCCCGAAGAAGCACCCGACAACGACATGGCAGACCAGCGAGAGCACAAGGACGATCGGTCGACCGGCGGCTCGGGCTCCGACGGCGGGTCGGGCGGCGATGGCAAGGGGCCGGCACCGGCGCCGCCCACGGTGAAGCTCACCCGCGGGCTGATGAGCTGGGTGATGATCCTGGCCCTGCTCATCATGCTGTTCGTCCTGCTCAACCGGACCAAGGGCGGGGGCGAGGAGATCCAGACCTGGCAGGAGTTCGCCGACGTCATCCGACGCGATCAGGAGTCGAGGTCCGATCCGCAGACCGACCCGATCCTCGTCGACGACTCGATCGTCATCAAGGATGACCGCATCCTGGCGAAGCGTCAGCCCGACGCCCTGGGCTTTCCGCCGACACGCGAGCCGCGGACCATCTGGGTCCGCATCGACGCGGCCAACCGTGACTGGTTCATCAAGGAGCTCCAGGAGCTCAAGGCGCCCTTCCGCCTCGACACGGGCACGAGCGTCTGGGTGAACCTGCTCATCACGCTCGCCCCGTTCATCCTGCTCATCCTGCTCATCTGGTTCTTCATTGCCCGATCAATGCGCTCCGCCGGGGCCGGACCGGGCGGCATGCTCGGCAGCTTCGGCAAGTCGCGTCACCGCTTGTCAACCAAGGAGAGCGTCAACGTCACCTTCGAGGACGTGGCGGGCGTCGACGAGGCCAAGGACGAGGTCGAGGAGATCGTCGAGTTCCTCAAGAACCCCAAGAAGTTCCAGCGGCTGGGCGGGCGTATCCCCCGGGGCGTGCTCCTGGTGGGTCCGCCGGGATGCGGCAAGACGCTGCTGGCCAAGGCCATCGCGGGCGAGGCCGACGTGCCCTTCTTCTCGATCTCGGGATCCGACTTCGTCGAGATGTTCGTCGGCGTCGGGGCCAGCCGCGTGCGTGACCTGTTCAAGCAGGCCAAGGAAAACGCGCCGTGCATCATCTTTCTCGACGAGATCGATGCGGTGGGACGACGCCGTGGCGGAGGATTCACGACCGGCGGCCACGACGAGCGAGAGCAGACGCTCAACGCGATCCTGGTGGAGATGGACGGCTTCGAGGCCAACGACCAGGTCATCGTGATCGCCGCCACCAACCGCGCCGACGTGCTCGACCCGGCCCTCACGCGACCCGGCCGATTCGACCGGCAGGTCGTGGTGCCGTTGCCCGACCTGGTCGGGCGAAAGCAGATCCTGGAGGTCCACGCGGCCAAGGTGAAGATGGGCCCCGACGTGGACCTGGAGCGGCTCGCCCGCGTCACGCCCATGTTCTCCGGGGCGGACCTTGCCGCCATCATCAATGAGGCCGCGATCCTGGCCACGATGACAAACAAGCCGCACGTGGAGATGACCGATCTCGAAGAGGCCCGCGACAAGGTCCGCTTCGGCCGCGCCCGGACGAGCCGCCGCATTGAGGAAGAGGAGCGGGTGGCGACGGCGTACCACGAGGCGGGCCACGCGATCGTGCAGGCGTCTCTGGAGCACGCCGATCCGCTGCACAAGGTCACGATCATCCCCCGCGGCCAGGCCATCGGCGCCACCTTCAGCCTGCCCGAAAAGGACCGTCACGGCTACGGCCGCAAGTACCTGCTCGACACGCTGCAGGTCCTCTGCGGCGGACGCATCGCCGAGGAGCGCAAGACCGGCGACATTTCGTCGGGCGCGGCCATGGACATCCAGCAGGCCACCCAGTTTTCGCGGCACATGATCCTCGAGTGGGGCATGTCCGAGCGTCTCGGCTTCGTGCACTACTCCGGCACCGACAGCCGCGACGCCTACATCCCGGAGCGCGAGTACTCCGACGAGACGGCCCGCATCATCGACGAAGAGGTCAAGCGTCTCATCGACGCGGCGTACACCAAGGCCGAGAAGATCCTCAACGACAAGTGGGAGCGTGTCGTGGCCGTGGCCGAGGCGCTGCTCAAGTACGAGACCCTGCAGGGCGACGAGGTGCACCGCCTGATCAAGGGCGAGCGTCTCGACAAGCCCACGGTGGCCGAGCTGCTCGAGAAGGAAGCGGCCAAGCCCACCTCGCATCCCCACAAGAAGACGCCCACCGCCGACAAGGGCCAGGCGCCCGGCCCCGACGTCCTGCCCAGCCCGGCCTAGGAGCGCCGTCGGCCGTGATCACTCGTCGATCACCTTCTTGCGGCGGAGGATGTGGTGGTAGTGCTGGGCGAAGCGGTGCGCCTCGTCGCGGATGGCCTGGGCGAGCTTGAGGCCGGCGTTGTCGCGGCCGAGCTTGACGGGCTCGGCCCGCTGCTGCACGTAAATCAGCTCCTCCTTCTTGGCGAGGCTGATCACCATGGGCGGCTGGACCGGCAGCTGCTCGAACGCCTCGAGGGCGGCGTGCAGCTGGCCGAGACCGCCGTCGATGAGGATGACGTCCGGGTAGAGCTCGTTGCCTTCGCCTGCGTCGCGATAACGTCTGCTCACCACCTCCCGGATCGCCATGTAGTCGTCGTTGCCGGTGATGCGGATGCGGTAGCGGCGGTACCCGTCCTTGAACGGCCGGCCGTCGATGAAGCACACCTTGGAGCCGACGGTCTCGCCGCCGGCGAGGTGCGCGATGTCGATGGCCTCCATGCAGCGGATGGCGTTGTCGACACCCAATGTCCTCTGCAGCGACCGCAGCCCCGTGGTGGGATCGGCGGCGAAGGTCGTCACCTCCGGCTGCCAGTCGGTCTCGGCGCCCTTGGCCCGCTTCTCTCGCTCGTCGAGCTTCTCGATGGCCCGGATCTGATCACGCAGGGCCGCCGCCCGCTCGAACTCCAGCGTCTCGGAAGCCTCCTGCATCTCCTTCGTCAGCTCGCGAATCACGACCGTGCGTTTGGAGCCCAGGAACCGGCTGAAGCGGTCGATGTCCCGACGGTAGGCGTCGGGCGTGATCCGGTTGGCGCAGGGGGCCGTGCACTGGCCGATAGCGTGCAGCAGGCAGGGCCGAAAGTAGTTGTTCCGGGGATCGTCGGCCCGGATGTCGAGGGTGCACGTGCGGTACTTGAACACGCGCTGGAGGAGCTGCACCGCCTCCCGCAGCGCGTACACCGAGGTGAAGGGCCCGAAGACCCTCGCTCCCCGGAACTGCGGGTCCGCGGGTGTCCGGGTGATGAACACCCCCGGAAAGTCATCCCGAATCGTGATGGCCAGATACGGAAACGTCTTGTCGTCGGTGAGCAGCTCGTTGAAACGCGGCCGGACGTCCTTGATGAGCCGGCTCTCCATGAGCAGCGCTTCCCACTCCCCGTCGCACTCGATGACGTCGAAGTCTTCGACGACGTCGAGCAGAGATTGCTTTTTCGGCCCCAGGTCCGCCGACGCCACGAAGTACGACCCGACGCGGCTGCGCAGCGAGCCCGCCTTGCCCACGTACAGCACCGTTCCCGACGCGTCCTTCATGAGGTAAACGCCGGGCGTCCTGGGCAGGCGCCGCGCCTTGGCGGCCAGCCGCCCGAGCCGATCGTCACGGGTTGACGTGGTCTCGTCGCCCATGTGTCGATTCTAGGGTCGGCCATTGTTACCGGAACCCTGAGTCTTTCGCACCGATCACCGGGTGAATCCCAAAGCCCCGCGCACGCCGGACCGATCACTTCGTGGACGCGGGAGGAGAGACCATGCTCGACCGATCAACGATCAAGCAGCTCGCCATCGTCGTGATGCTGGGCACGCTGGCGGGCGGGCTGATCTCGTGCGGTGCGGACAGCGCTTCGGGCAATGCCGAGCCCGTCACGCCCGTGGAGCCGGAGCCGCAGATCGTGGAGCCGCAGATTCCGACCAACATCGGTTTCGGTGACGCGCCGGACGAGCTGCCCGAGGGCCACGTGCGGGTGACGGGCGTGGTCTTCAACCGTCACGACTCACCGTTTCGACAGGAGCCCTTTGCGCGAGGCACGCTCGTCGCCGTGCCTCAGGACCGCTTCGACGACTTCCGGACCAGCGCCCGGGGCCCCCTGAGCGTGAAGGTCACGGAGGGGAAGAACTTCCCCGTGCCCCGCGATCTGCTCACCGAGCCCGGCGTCTCCCGAATCGAGCTCCGGACCGACGGGACGTTTGCCCTGACGATGACGCCGGGAGAGTACGTCTTCTGCCTGGGCAACCTCAGCGTCGTCGATGACCCGGAGGCGGCCGCCGCCGAGGTGTGGGTGGAGGCCACGTTCACCCGGACCATCACCGAGGAGGACGTGCAGGCGGTGGTGCCGGTCTACAACCGGACCACGGGAGAGTTCTTTCTCTATTGAGCGTCCGATCCGGGGGTCCTGATCGTGCGAGGGGCGGTGGTCCGAGAAGTCGCGGTGCGACTTTGTTCGTTTTGCCCTGTGTGACCAGAGGCTGCCGCGTCTACAATGGCCGCGAGGAGCCGGTCATGAACACAGCAGCTCGCGTTGCGGTCATCGGTGCCGTCGCCGCGCTGGTCGGCTGCACGGCACGTGTCGTCCGGACGGCCGACGTGAGCCCCGGCGTCGTGGACGGCTCGGCGATCGCCGGCTGGAGCTGCACGGCCACCTCCTGCGAGGTTCCCGCTGAACCGCCGGCGTCGGCCGGCGACACCAGGTACCGCTACACGGTGACGAGGTACCGCTGCTCGCGGTTCAAGGACCAGGCGGTGGTCATTCCGGACACGGTCGACGGCGACGACTGAAGCATCGTCGGGCTCGGGCCACGGATACAATCGCCGGGCATGGCTGGACTGCTTCTGAAGGGCGGACGCGTCGTCGATCCGGCCAGCGGCTTTGACGGGACCGCCGACGTCCTCATCACCGACGGCATCATCGCGGCGATCGGCCGGGTGACGGCTCCCCCGCCCGGCGTCCGGATCATCGATGCCGGGGGCTGCGTCGTCGCCCCGGGGCTCATCGACGTGCACGTGCACTTCCGGGAGCCCGATCCGTCCCACGAAGAGACGATTCGAGCCGGCTCGGCGGCCGCGGTCAACGGCGGCTTCACGACCGTCTGCTGCATGCCCAACACGCAGCCGCCTCTCGATGCACCGCCGCTCATCGAGCAGGTCCGGGAGTCGGGTCGCGCCGCCGGAGGCGCCCGCGTGCTCACGGCCGGCTGCGCGACGGTCGGACGCCGCGGCACGCGACCCGCAGCGATCGCCGACCTGGCGGCCGCCGGCGCCGTGGCATTCACCGACGACGGCGACTGCGTCGCCGACCCCGGCGTGCTGGAGCAGGTCCTGGAGATGGTCCGCGCGACCGGGCGCTGCTTCATGCAGCACTGCCAGGAGCCATCGCTGACATCCGGGGCCGCGATGAACGCCGGCGAGCTCGCCACGCGGCTGGGGCTGCCCGGCTGGCCGGCCGGGGCCGAGGAGATCGTGATCGAGCGTGACGTGGAACTCAGCCGCGTCACCGGTGCCCGCTACCACGCCCAGCATCTCTCCAGCGGCGGGTCGGTGGCCATCGTGCGGCGGGCGCGGGGGGAGGGCCTGCCGGTGACGGCGGAGGTGTCGCCCCACCACCTCCTGCTCACCGAGACGCTGTGCGACGGCTACAACACGCTGGCGAAGGTCAACCCCCCGCTCCGCACGGACCACGACATCGCCCGCCTGAAGGAGGGCGTGGCCGATGGGACCATCACGATTCTCGCCACCGACCACGCCCCGCACCCGGCCCACCGCAAGGAGGTCGAGTTCGAGGCGGCCGCGTTCGGCATCGTGGGGCTGGACTGCGCCCTTCCTCTTTACATGAAGGCCCTGGTCGAGGACGGCGTGATCGACCTCCGGGCCATGCTGGGCATGATGACCTGCCACCCCGCGACGCTGCTGGGCGTCGAGCACATGGGGATCGGGTCCCTGGCGGTGGGAGGGCCGGGCGACGTGACCATCATCGACCCCCGGCTGGAGTGGACGATCCGCGCCGGCGAGTTCGCCTCCACGGGCCGCAACTGCCCCTTCGAGGGGTGGACCGTACGCGGCCGCGCCATCGCGACGATCGTGGCCGGCGAGGTCAAGCTCCTGCGCGAGCCGTCACGCGTCACGGCGTAGTGTGACCGGCGATCGCCTCATCGTTGCCGACGTCGTCCGGCAGCAGCACCCACGGCGCTCCGGGCTCGTCGTCGCGGCGGTCCATGGCTCGGCCGTACGAGGCGGGGTCGCGATTACCCTTCTTCATGACCTCGATGAGATCCCGGATCACCCGCGGCTCCGTGATGAAGTAATCGTGGTTCAGGGCAAGCCAGCTGCTGGTCACGGCCGACGCATCGACGGTGTCGAACTGCGGGTGGTGCACCGCCACGAGGCCGTCGTCGGCATTGCCCGCCCGCGGGTACACCTGCAGCTTCTGCGAGGTCTTGATGACGGTATCGGACGAGGAGGCGTACAGCGTGTAGTGCTCCGCGAGACGTGAGCGCAGCAGGTCGCCCACGATGACGTCACGGAACAGGTCCCGGTCGATGTCGGGAGCAGCGAGCAGGACGTCACAAAACACGGGCCGGTCCGCGCGGTTGATCTCGTCGGCGACCAGCAGCAGGGCCTGTGACAGGGCTCGACCGCCCATGCTGTGCCCGATGAGGTGGATCCGCGCGGGCTCGTCGGCCACCAGCCTCTCGGCCGACGTCTCCTGGACCAGATCGATCAGGAACCGCTTGAGGTGGACGACCGACCACTTGATCGTCTCGGAGTCCGCAAAGTAGCCCAGGACCCCACGCCAGAACGAGCCGCCTCGTGACGGCCAGGTGTACATGATGGGCGGCCCCTCGAAGCCGACGTCGTACCAGATCTCCGCCGTCCGCTTGGCGGCGTCCTCGAAGGAATTGTTGAAGCCGTGAATGAAGACGAAGGTCTCGTTCGCCCCGGCGTACCACATCTTCTCACGGAGACGCTCGTAGAACCGCTCGCGCTCGAGCACGGTCGTCGACACGAGGCTGACCAGCTCCGACGACGACTTGACGAGCGGCCCCGGCTTGTCGTGGTTGCGCTCCCGGCGAATCTCGACCTGGCAGACGCCCAGTTCGCACCCCTCGACCTCGGAGTACGCGCGCCGCCACCCGTATTGAACGGCGCCCGGCTCCGTCGAGTCGGCAGCGCGATCGGTGGCATAGAAGACGCTGACCGTGCGGACGGGCTCTTCGGTGGACAGGCCTCGACGGCCGGGCGCGGTGCCGCACCCCGCGCCGAACAGCAGCACCGCCAGACAACCGCCCGCGACAATTCGACCTCGCATGGTGGGGCCTCCGTGGCCATCGGGAAACCGGGCCGTCCCCCTTATCGGCCAGACGATGGAGCTCATTTACCGGGGCTTTCGGGACAGGCAGGGCCGGCCGGGGTATACTCCGCCGTTCCGCTGACGGCTGTCGTGAGCGGGCCGGTGGTGCGGAAGTGGGCCGCCACCGCCGATGGAATCAGACACCGGAATCCGGGCGGGCCCGCCGCCGCCCGACCCTGAAGCGCCCTGGCGCGGATCGGACGCCGAAACGGCCCCCACTGCCCGATTCGCCGGTGTCGCTGTTTGGAGATGTGCCGTGGCCACGCTCGTCAAGGACCTCATCGAGGCCGGAATCCACTTCGGCCAGCGTCGCAGCAACTGGAACCCGAAGATGGCTCCCTACATCTTCGGGATGCGAAACAAGATTCACGTCGTGGACATCCGGCAGACCGTTCGCGGGCTGCTGCTGGCCAAGCGCTTCATCCAGAAGGTCGTCGCCGACGGCAAGGACGTCTGCTTCGTGGGCACGAAGCGCCAGGCGCGGTCCGCCGTCGAGAAGTACGCCAAGGACGTGAACATGCCGTGGGTGATCGAGCGCTGGCTGGGCGGGACGCTCACGAACTACCGCACGATCCGCGAGCGACTCAAACGGCTCGAGGAGCTCGAGCAGCTCGTGGAGTCCGGCGAGATCGAGAACTATTCCAAGAAGATGGCATCCCAGCTCCTTCGCGAGCAGCGGAAGATCACCCGCAACCTTCAGGGTATCCGCAACATGGACAAGCACCCGGGCTGCCTGGTCGTCATCGACGTCAACCGGGAGGTCAACGCTCTGCGGGAGGCGCGCAGCCTCGGCATCCCCACCGTCGCCCTCATCGACACCGACGGCGACCCGGACCTCGTCGACATTCCCATTCCGGGCAACGACGACTCCATGCGATCGATCGACGTCATCGTTCGCGAGCTGTGCGAGGCCGTGAGCCTCGGCCAGGCCGGCCGCCAGCCGGAGGGCGCGGAACGCGAGGGGGCCGAGACGCCCGCCCAGGAGCCGCGGCGCCGCTCGCTGCGGTCGATGTTCCGCGCCAAGGAGGAGGCCCCCGCCGCCCCGGCCGAGCCGGAGGCGGAGCCGCCCGTGGCCGAAGCCCCCGCCAAGCCCGTGGCCACCGCGACCGACCGCGGGTCGACGTAGTCACCCCCTCTCCCAGACACCGACCAAAAGGACAACGCCGATGGAGACGACCGAAGTGAGCTTCACCGCCAAGGACGTGATGGCCCTGCGTAAGAAGACGGGCCTGGGGATGATGGACTGCAAGAAGGCCCTCGCCGAGAGCGGCGGCGACATGGCTGCGGCCGAGGAGTGGCTGCGTCAGAAGCTCAAGGGCAAGATGGCCGAGCGGACCGAGCGGACCACCGGCGAGGGCCTGATCGGGATCCTCGTCGACGGATCAAAGGCCGCCATCGTCGAGGTGAGGACGGAGACCGATTTCACGGCCCGCAATGAAGAGTTCGTGGCCATGGTGAGCGACGTGACCCGCGAGGCGCTCGCCGCCGCCGCCGGGGCCGTCGCGCCGAGCGACGACATCGTCAAGCGCATCGACGACCTGCGGATCAAGACGGGCGAGAACGTCAACTTCGCCCGCGGCGAGAAGCTGGAGGGCGGCGCCTTCGGCAAGTACCTTCACCACGACGGCAAGCGGGCCGCGGTCATTCAGATCGAGGGCAGCGCCGACGAGGAGCTCCTTACCGGCATCTGCCAGCACATCGTGGCCCACGTGCCGCCGCCGCTGGGGGTCGCCGACAAGGACGTGCCCGCCGAGGAACTGGAGCGCATCCGCACCGAGGCCCGCGAGGAGGCGGCCGGCAGCGGCAAGCCCCCGGAGATCGTCGAGAAGATCGCCGAGGGCAAGGTGCGCAAGTACCTCGAGCAGAACACGCTGCTCAACCAGATGTATGTGAAGGACCCGACCGGGAAGACCCCCGTCAAGAAGCTCCTGCCCGCGGGCGTCACCATCAAGCGGTTCATTCGCTACACCGTCGGCGCGTGAGCGAAAGACGCCGGACCGTCACCGCATCCGCCGGCCGATGAGAACCCCCTGCTTGAGGGGCACGGCGACCGCGTCGAAGTCGTCGTCGCGGGCCACGAGACGGTTGAGCTCGTCCGCCGCGCGTCGCCTCGGCTCGCTGAGCTGGTTGATCCACCAGTCGTTGGAGCCCAGGACATTGTCGGCCGTGACGATGCCGCCCACCGCGATCATGGGACGGACCGCCCGCCAGTAGTCGGGGTACTCCATCTTGTCGGCGTCGATGAAGACGACGTCAACGGACTCGGACCCGAGCTCCCCGGCGAGCTGCGGCAGGACCTCCAGGGCGGGACCGCGGCGCACCTCGACCCGGTCCGCTACCCCTGCCCGGGCAAACTGCGTCTCGGCGAAGTCGGCGTGGTGAGGCTCGCTCTCGATGGTGATCAGACGCCCGCCTCGCGCCAGGCCGCGCGCGATCCAGATCCCGGAGTACCCGCCAAGCGTGCCGACCTCGACGGCGAGCCGGCCTCGTGTCATCGACGTCAGCATCATCAGGAGCCGCCCGATTTCGGCGGTCACGGCGATGGGCGGCAGCCCCGCGGCCACCGCCTCCTGCATGAGCCCGGCCAGGTGCTTGTCCTCCTGCCCGAACACCTCGTGCACGTACTCGACCGTGTAGCGCCAACGCGCCGGTGTCATTTCCATGGCCGGGAGTCTACCCTGACCGGGGGAGCCTCGACCGGGGGCCGGTCCTAGGATCTGACATCTGAAACCTCGAATCTCCTGCTCGACATGAAACGGAGCCCCATCATGCGTTTCCTGCTTCCAGCGTTCTGTCTGACGATCGTGCTGGTTGCCGGCTGCCAAAGCACTGAACCGGCCGCCGCGATCGCGCCGGGTGCCGTCGGCGTCTGCACGAGCTGCGGCCAGATCAAGGGAACCGCCGCCTGCTGCGATGCCGACGCCGTCACCTGCTCCAAGTGCGACCTCGCCAAGGGCTCGCCCGGCTGCTGCCGGATCGAGAAGGGCACGCCCGAGTCGGTCTTCATCTGCACGTCGTGCGGCCAGTTCAAAGGCACCGCCGCCTGCTGCCAGCCGGGACAGACGGCCTGCACCGGATGCGGGCTGAACAAGGGCTCGCCGGGCTGCTGCAAGCTCGACGCCTGACCCCGACGCCCTCCGATGCGAACGTCCCACCAATACGACACGCTCCTGCCCCCGGAACGATTGACATGAATTCGATGCGATGCGGACTTCACCTCGTACCGGTTCTCGCGCTCGCCGCCGCCGCCGCGGCCGAGACGCCGCGTCTGGCCACGCCGCTCACCGTCGCGGGGGCGACGGTGGACGCCGTCACGCCGCTCGCCCTTGATCCCGCCGCCTACGAGCAACTGCGTCAGGTTCAGCGCGACGTGACGCTCACAGGCTTTTTCCTCGACGCTGAGACCCGGGTCGACCTCGTGCTCGAGCGGTTCGAGATCCTCACACCAGACGCCCGGATCGTCGTGGGCACGCCGGACGGCGACGTGGACGTGCCGAGGCCGGACCTCGTGCTGCTCCGCGGCGCGATCGCGGGCCGGCCGGGCTCGACGGTCTTTCTCGCCGCATCGCCCCACGGAACCAACGGGATCATCGTGACCGACGGCGAGCGGTTCATCATCGCCAACGGCAGGTCGGTCCCCGGCCGGCCCACGATCATCTACAACCTCGAGGCCCTGCCCGAAGGGGCGCTGGCGATCGAGCCGTTCGTCTGCGGCACCGACCACCTGCGGATCCCGCAGGCGGACGTGCCGGCCGCGCTGCCCGGCGGCGAGCCGGGGACCTGCGGCGTGGTGGCCGAGATCGCCGTCGAAACCGACTGGGAGCTGACGGAGGGCTTCGGCGGGGACACCGAGGCCTCCGAGGCGTACGCGTTGACCCTGATGGCGGCGGTCTCGGAGATCTTTGACCGCGACGCGGGCGCGGCGCTCGCCGTCAGCTTCCTCCGGGTGTGGGCGGACCCGGACGACCTGTGGACGGAGCCGAACATCGGCGACCAGCTCAACCAGTTCCGTGAGTTCTACAACGCCAACATGCAGGAGGTGCCGCGGCACACGGCGCACTTTCTCGCGGGCCGCCAGCTCGAAGGGGCCGGCGGTGTCGCGTACCTGCCGGGGCTCTGCCAGGGTCCGTGGGCGTACGGCCTCTCGGCCCATCTCAACGGGTCGTTTCCCTATCCCCTTCTCGACAATGATCCCGGCAACTGGGACGTGGTGGTCGTGGCCCACGAGCTCGGCCACAACTTCGGCGCCCCCCACACGCACAGCATGGACCCGCCCGTGGACACATGCGCCTTCGGCGGCTGCGAGATGGCCGACCAGGGCACGATCATGAGCTACTGTCACACGTGCGAAGGTGGTATCGCCAACATTCAGCTGCGATTCCACGAGCGGGTCATCGACGAGCAGATCGTTCCCTACCTGACAAGCGGGCTGCCGTGCACGCTGTCCGCGGCCAGCCCGACGATCTCGCAACACCCGTCCAACCAGCTGGTGTGTGCGGGCGAGCCGGCGACCTTCTCGGTGACCGCCTCCGGGTCCGGCCCCCTGGCGTATCAGTGGCGCCGCAACACCGTGGAGATCCCCGGAGCCAACGGCTCCTCCCACACGGTCCCCTTCGCGTCGATCGCCAACGCAGGCGTGTACGACGTGCTCATCACCAACCCCTGCGGGGGGATCACGAGCAACTCCGCCATCCTCACCATCGAGGACCCTGCCTCGTGCGACCCCGGCGGCGGCACCGGCGACCCATGCCCGTGGGACACGGACGGCGACGGGGCGGTCGGCATCAACGACTTCCTGCTGGTGATCGGGTCCTGGGGCGTCAACCCCGGCAGCCCTGCCGACTTCGATGGTGACGGCCAGGTGGGAATCAATGACTTCCTCGAGGTGATCGGCCACTGGGGACCGTGCCCGTAACCGACCGGCTGTGGCGAGCACGGTCGGACCGCAGGTCGTAGACCCCTTCACGGAGACACCCGCGCACGATGCACACGGCCGGTTGGCCCCTCCTGTTCGCGACGCTCGCAGTCGGACCGCCACAGCTCTCCGAGACACCGCTGCGGGCGCTGGGCGTCGAGACGGGCGTGCTGGTCGGCGCGATGGCCCAGGTGGGGCCGCTGGTGATCGAGCCCCGCTACGACGCGACGCTGGGCCATGAGTTCAGCGAGCTCACCGTCGAGAACGCCATGAGATGGGGTGCCGTGCAGCCCGCGCCGGACCAGTGGGACTTCGGCGGGGCGGACGTCCTCGTGAAGTTCGCCCGCGAGCACGACATGAACGTCAAGGGCGAGCTGCTCGGGCACCGCCACCTGCCGGCCTGGGTGGAGCCGCTGGAGGCCGAGACGCTCCGCGTCGCCGTACGCGACCATCTCCGGACGATGGTCGGACACTATCGTGGCCGCGTGGCGGCCTGGGTGGTGGTCAAGGAGGCCGCGGCCGACGACGGCGCTGGCCTGCGCCGCACGATCTTTCTCGAGCGGCTGGGCGAGTCGTATATCGCCGACGTGTTTCACGCGGCCCGCGAGGCCGACCCCGACGCCCTGCTCTTCTACCACGACCACGGGATCGCCGACGCGGGGCCCAAGTCCGACTTCGTCCTCGACCTGCTCAAGCGGCTCCGGGCCGACGGCGTACCGGTCCACGGGGTGGGGATCGAGCTGTCCGTCGATGCCCGCACCCCGCTCTCGGTGGAGCAGCTCGGCGCCGCCATCGACCGCTTTGCGGCGCTCGGCCTGCGGGTTGACGTGACCCGTCTCCAGATCTCGCTGGCCGGGGTCGAAGGTGACGCCCGGTCGAGGCTCGCCTGGCAGGCCCGGCGGTATCGCGACGTCGTCGCCGCGTGCATCAGCCGGCCCGCCGTCCGCGCCGTGACCTTTCAGGGTGTCTCCGACAGGTACGCGGCCGGCCCCCCGGAGGCCGAGCCCCTGCTGTTCGATAAGTACTTCTTCCCAAAGCCCGCCTACGACGCCGTGGCGCAGACGCTGCGGGGGGCGGCGGGCCCCTGAGGACCTGACGGGCCCCGTTTCTTGATCACGGGTTGGCGTCGATCGTGGGCGGCCCGTGGCCGGCCCGCTTCTCGTACTGGCCCTTGCCGGTCTTCTGGTATTTCGTGAAGCCCAGGCGGTCCAGGTTCTTGTCGCTCAGCTTCTGCTTCGTGCCGCTCTCGGACCACGTCCCGGCGATATTGGGCGGTTGGATCAGCCGCCGGACGGGCTTGCCCGTCTCCGGATGCGTCTCCAGCGGCGGATCGGACATCTTCTGTACGACCTCGAAGACCTCGCCCTCGCTCCCGTCGGTCTCGATCACCTGATACACGTACGTCGGCATCGTCACTGAATCCTATACCCCCGACTCATCGTCCATTTCCCACCTCTTGCCTAACGGCTCATGGCTCTTTTCAGTACCCCGCCGGCGCCCCGCCCTTGCGCGGGTCGCTGGCCGCGTGAACACCGTCCTCGCCGACGGTGATCACCTGGACCACACCGATCTCATCGCGGCGTCCGGTCACGTGCCCCCGCGTCTCCAGGGCCGTGACCGTGGCCGTGTCGTTCCACGCCTCCTCGAACTGCAGCACGTCCGGCAGCCACTGGTGG
Organism: Phycisphaerales bacterium; assembly: GCA_041580235.1. GTDB lineage: Bacteria > Planctomycetota > Phycisphaerae > Phycisphaerales > SM1A02 > JADFOJ01. The sequence continues at coordinate 803 of JBFGEG010000064.1, read as the reverse complement.
TGAAAGCGGGGCGCGCCGACGGCCTGGGCCGGCGGCATCTCGAACAGCATGCAGTTGAGCACGCACTGCACCGTGGCCGAGATGATCCTCGGTCCCCCCGAGCCGCCGGCCACGAGGACCGCTCGCCCGTGCTCGACGACGATCGTCGGCGACATGCTGCTCAGGGGCCGCTTGCCCGGCTGCGGCAGGTTGCGGTCGCTCTGACGCAGCCCGAACTTGTTGGGCCGCCCCGACACGGTGGTGAAGTCGTCCATCTCGTCGTTGAGCGCGAAACCGAACCCCGGCACCACGACCGCCGACCCGTAGATGAGGTTGATGGTCTCCGTGCAGGCCACGGCCATGCCGCGAGCATCCACCACGGAGATGTGGCTGGTGCCGCCGTCCTCCACCAGATCGGACTCGGCGGCCGACCCGTAGCGCATCGTCTCCATGGTGCCCCGCGGCGAGATCAGGTCGGCCCGTTGATCGAGATACGCCGCGGCGAGCAGTCGATCCGTCGGCACGGCCACGAACGCCGGATCGGCGAGCCACGCCGCCCGGTCGGCAAAGGCGTGCTTCATCGACTCCGCCACGAGGTGAACGTACGCCGGCCCGTTGTGCGCCGGGTCGTCGAGCGTCTCGAGACGCCGTTCGATCAGGCCGAGGATCTGCAGCATCGTGACCCCTCCGCTCGACGGCGGCGGCATGGCGAGGATCTCCGATCCGCCGAAGGACCCGCGCAGCGGCTCGGTGACCTGCACCGTGTACGCGCCGAGATCTTCGAGGGTGATCGGACCGCCGGCGGCGGTCATGGCGGCCACGAT
>JBFGEG010000063.1:0-20645 GCA_041580235.1 Phycisphaerales bacterium | reverse complement strand
GCGAGGAAGGCCATCAGCATCCGCATGCCGGAGCATGCTTCCGCGATGTTCAGCGTATTCGGCTCGCCACGGTTCCACACGGTCAGGATGTTGCCGGAGCGTTCGGTGTCGATTCCGATGAGGTTGAGTGTCACATGCGCGCCGCGGGCCGTCATATCCTGCAGCGGATAGGTCACGTAGCTCATCAGCTTGTCGGAGACCGTCTGGCCGAAGACGCACATGTACAGCAGCGGGAACCACAGAAAGGCCATCGCGCGAAAGCCGACGAACAGCAGCACGAGACCGAACAGGGTCAGCGTCAGGCCCGCCCCCTGGAGGTTGTGATGCCGGATGGCCTGCGGTCCGAGCCAGCAGAGCGTGTACCAGCCGACGCCAAGCACGATCGGGATCAGGGCCACCCAGGTGGTCCGGCACGGCACGGCCAGGAGCTCGGCCCGGCGCCGGTAGATGAAGTAGCCGGCGATGAGCGGGATCACCAGCGTGTGACCCCAGTCCGCCTGGTAGCGGATCGCCCACTGGACCTGGTGGGCGAGAAAGTGCCAGAACACCCACAGGACCAGCGCCGTCACCACCGCCGCCCCCACCATGAGCCCGCGGAGCCGGGTGGCGTCCAGCGCCAGCTCCGAGGAGGCGACAGCGAGCCGGGAGCTTGACCGTGGGTCGTGGGAAAGGCTGCTCAACAAGATCCCCTCTCGTCAACGAGACCGGTGGGCCGTCGGTACGGCCTCAAAACGCCCCTGAAGGGGTCCAGATGCGGTTTGACAGCGGCAACGGCCCACCACCTCCAGAGACAAGCGGCCACCGGGCATTCGATGAGTGCTACGGCCGCCCGGAGGGGTCTGGTTCGGCGGAAATCGTCATCCGCCGGCCGGGGGGGAGGGTCATCAGGGTCGCGCGAGGCGGTTCACCGGCCCTGGACGTTGGTCGGGGGTGCCCCGAACACGTCGTTGCCGAAATTACGGTCCAGCAGGAAGCCGAATCCGTAGGTGATCCGCAGGCCGTTTCGGAAGACGGCCAGGGGCGTGGCCCAGAAGTTGGTCCCAATGATGATGTGATCGTCGCCCCGGAGGTAGATGTCGGGCTCGGTGCGCTGGCGGATGGCGCCGAGGTTGAGCCGGATCGTGGCCTCACGGTTCGAGCCGACGATCCGGGTGAGATCGACGCGGGTGGGGATGGCCAGCGGGCCCGGCCCCCCGGCGGCCGCGACGAGCCGGCTGAGGGTCAGCTTGCCGTTGAGGGGCAGGTTGTACACGCCGGGGCGGAGAATCTCGCCGTCGATGTAGACGACGCCCGATTCCGACTCCTGGACGTAGATGCGATCGTTGGGTCTCACGACGATGTTGTATGTGCCATCGCCCTGCTTGAGCCGCTTGAAGGGGACCTCGATGATTCGCTCCAGGAAGGGGCGATCCTGACTCGGCTCCTCGGACGGACGCGGGTCGTCGGGGCCGGGCTGGGCGTCCGGATGCACCGGCACCCACTCGTCGGTCTGCTCGATATAGATATAGGTTTCGGCAGGCGTGTCCGCCGATGGCGGCGGCGCGGGTCGCGTGGCGGGCTCTTCGAGCGGGGGCGCGGGCTGCACTCGCACCGGCTCCAGCTCATCGATGTCGAGGGGCGGGCCGGTCTCCTGGGGCAGCGCCCCCGGCAGCGTGTCGGGCTCGGCCTCCTTCTCCAGCTGGCGGATCAGATCCTCGATGTCGATCGGAGGCTCCTCCTGCGGCTGCGTCTCGGCCGGGGGCGGCGTCGGCGCCGCGGGCTCCACCTGCGCTGGCGGTTGCGACGCGGCACCCTCCGGCTGATCGAGCTGGCGAATGAGATCCTCGATGTCCACGGGCTGACGGTCCGGCGGCGACGGCATCGTTTCGATGACGCCGGTGTCCTGCATCATGTCCTCCGCAAGCGGCACGCGACGGATGACGTACACCCTCTGCGTGCCCAGCGGAACGCCTCCGGCCTGGGCCAGGGCATCGAGGAGCCGGAAGTCAGATCGACGCAGGGAGTACAACCCGGTCCCCGCGACGGCTCCGTAGATCGTGTAGGTGAAGCCGACGCCCTCTTCGACCACGACGTTGACCATCGGGTTGGGCATCACACGCTCGTCCACGATGCGGTAGATCGTGTCCTGAAACTCCTGGGCCGTGAGGCCCGCCGCGCGGACGTCACCGATCGGTGACGGCAGGCGATAGATGCCGGTGGCGCCGACGCGGCGCGTGGCCGTCCACACCTGGCCAGGCGCGATCAGCTCGAAGATGTCCACGGTGACGACGTCGCCGGCCGCGATCCGGTACGTGAGCCTGGAGGGCTCGAGGTCTTCGGGCGTCACGCCGGTCGCCTTGGCCCAGGGGTCGCCGTCGCGCTCGATGACGTCGATCCGCTCCAGGATGGGGATGGTCGTCGGCGTGTACTCGAAGCGACCGGTCTTGGACGGATCAAAGTACGAGTCAACGTGGCAGCCGGCCAGAACCGTGCATGCCATGGCCAGCGTGATCCATCTGCTGAAGGAGGGCCGACTGCCCATCATCCGGTGCTCCGAACGTGCCCGACGGGACGGCGCTCCCGATCGGCCGGTCGCCACCGGGTGAGCCTCTGACAGTACGTTGGGGCGGGACTCGCGTTCATGGTTCCACGGCCGTTGGGTCAACGGCACCCATTCCCGGTCAGATATCGGCCCGCCCGGGGGCCGCCCGTGGTCAAAGACGGCATTTTTCCCGGACAATCAGCACTCTCGGACCTCGCTGCGGCCGATCGAGGAAGAGGGGTCGGTCCGGTGGATTACGGGGAGTAGAGTGTCTGCGTGAGCGATCATCCCGCCATCCCCGACCGGGCCCGGTCCCGAACGCTGGCCCGCCACCCCCGGCCGCTGGGCGGCGACACGGCTCGGCAGCTGGACCGTCCGACCGTGAGCCTCACGGGTCAGGTCCTGAATAACCGCAGTGCGAGTCCCCAGCAGCTTCACATCGGCCGCAAGCCGTCGTGGATCCGCGCCCGGGCGCCCGGGGGCCCCGGATACGAGCGGCTCAAGGAGAAGATCGACGAGCACCGGCTGCACACCGTGTGCCAGGAGGCCACGTGCCCCAACATCGGCGAGTGCTGGTCCCGCGGCACCGCGACCATCATGATCCTCGGCGACACCTGCACGCGGTCGTGCGGGTTCTGCAATGTCAAGACCGGGCGCCCGGCCCCGCCCGACGCCGACGAGCCGCGCCGTGTCGCAGAGTCGGTGGCCGTGATGGGCCTCAAGCACGTCGTGATCACGTGCGTCGACCGCGACGACCTGCCCGACGGCGGCGCGGCGATCTGGGCCGAGACGATCCGTCTCGTGCATGACGCCTGCCCCACCACATCGGTGGAGGCGCTCGTCGGCGACTTCAAGGGCGACGCCCGGGCGCTGGGAACAGTGATTGAAGCCCGTCCCGAGATCCTGGCTCACAACATGGAGACGGTCCGGCGGATGCACCCCGCGGTCCGGCCGCAGGCGGGTTATGACCGATCGATGGAGGTGCTGCGTCGCATTAAGGCGAGCGGGCTCGTGGCCAAGACCGGACTCATGGTGGGAATCGGTGAGCGGGACGACGAGGTTCTGGAGCTCATCGATGATGTTCGCACCGTTGCGGACACCGACATCATCACCATCGGCCAGTACCTCCAGCCGACGCGGAACCACCTCCCGGTCGATCGCTGGGTGACACCCGCGCAGTTCGACCACTTCCGGCTCGAAGGCCTTCACCGCGGGTTTGCCGTCGTCGAGTCAGGCCCGCTGGTGCGCAGCTCCTATCACGCCGAGGAGCAGGCGGATCAATACCGGGGGGGGTAGCCGCAGCGCTTCGTTGGGCCGTTCGGCTGACACTCGCTCCCGTACGACGAGATCGAGCGCACCTTCGGGTCACCGGGGCGGCTTGTCCGCCCGAACGCAGGCCACCGCGTGCCGGCACCGGGCGGGCAAGCCGCCAGGGGCGCCCCTTCCTGAGCCGGCGCACACGTCAGGCTAGACGCACTTGATCACGATTCCCGTCTGGTCATCGGCGGCGGGGGCGCCCTGTGTGTACTGTTCGACGGACGCGCGAAGGGTCTCGATGATCGCCCGGGGCGAGTCGCCGCTGTGCGTCCGGATGATCTCCATGACCCGATCATCGCCGAACAGGACCCCGGACGGGTCGGCGGCCTCGAAGATGCCGTCCGAGATCACGGCCACGATGTCGCCGCGGCTCATGCGGAAGGGCTCCCCCATCTCGGCGTCCATCTGCTCGACGACGCCCAGCGGCAGGTCGTCCGCGGCGAGAGCCTCGCACTCGTCGCTCGCCGCCAGGTAGCGGATGATCGGCCCCTGCCCCGCGCTGAAGCTGGTGAGCGTGCCCGAGGCGGGATCGAGCTCGCCCAGCCAGGCCGTGATGAAACGCCCCTCCGGAAGGTCGGCGCAGAGCTGCTCGTTGAGATGCCGGGCGATGCGGGGGAGATCCTCTCCCGCCCGCACGGCCATGCGGAGCATGGCCCGGACCTGGGTGACCGAGATGGCGGGGCCGATCCCATGTCCTGTGGCGTCGGCCAGCAGCAGGATGGCGCGTTCGGCGTGCTCGACGGTGAGAACGATCGGGTTCCCCCCCGCCGCGCTCTGGTAGCCGACGACGTCATACGTGTCACCGCCGGTTTCGTCGGCCGGCTGGCTCCAGGCGTCGAGCTGGAAGCCGACCATCTCCGGGAGGCGGTGGGGGAAGGTGCCCTCCTGGATCTGCCGTGCGATCTGCAGGTCGCGCTCCAGCTTCATGAGGGTGCGCAGCCCCAGCCGCATCTTCTCGTGGGCGTCGCTGAGATGACGCACCTCCGTGAACGTCGAATCGATCGGGTCGCCCGGCTCCAGGTCGCCTCGACTGATCCGCTCGCTCTGACGCACGAGCCCCTCGATCGGTCGGCTGAACCTTCGCGACAGGACCACGAGCCGCCAGACGGCACCGGCGAGCACGGCCAGCGTGACGCCGATGACTCCCAGACGCAGCTGAGTGAACCCACCCAGGAGATCGTTCTCGGGAATGCCCACGGCCATGAGCAGCAGCCGATCCGATCCAAGCTCGAAGGGCCGCGCGCCCGCCCACCACGCCCGCCCCTCGCTCTCGAATCGAAAGGCCGGACGGTGTTCAACGGCCTGCTGGAAGTACGCCGCGGCGCCGTCACGCACGACCGGAACCTCGAATTCGCCGGCCGGCCGGAGCATGGCTGCCTGACGGGCATCGATGTTCTCGAACCGCTCGTCGCGTGGCAGCCCGATGACCTTGCCGTCGTACGTCATGACGAACGCGAGTCCGTTGGCGCTGGGGCGCAGGCCGAGGGTGAAGGTCGTGATGTCGTTGAGCAGCACGTCGAAGGCGATCACCCGGTCGTTGCCGTCCTGCGGTCCATCGAGCACCACCGAGGCCGTGATGCCGGGGTCCTTGGTCGTGAAGAACGTGTACGGATCGGTCCAATGGACGAGCTGCCGCGGGTCGTGCGCCGCGGCCGGTCCCGCACGGCGTGCCCTGACAAGGGCCTCGATGAACCACGGCCGGCGACGCGGGTCGTAGTCGATCTCCCGCCAGGACTCCACCGGCTCCGCCCGATCCTCGGTCCACTCCAGCCAGCGCGTACGATCGCCCCACTCGTCGCGGCGTGTCTGCCGGCAGGTCCATGTATCGCCGACACGCAGGATCAGGTGCTCGCGGCCACGACTGTCGCTCACCATCGCCGAGGAGACTTGGGGATACTGCTGCAGAATCGGCACGAGCAGCGTGTTGATCCGCTCCGGATGGTCCAGGTCGAGCAGGCCCTGATCACCCCAGGATCGCACGACGAGCAGGTTGCCCACCACGGGGTCGAAGAAGTGCGCCAGCCGTCCCTTGGTCTGCTCGGTGCTCCGGGTGATCAGCGACGCCGACAGCGTCTTGACGACGTACCGGGCGCCGAGCACGGTGATGCCCAGGGTCGCCGCGCTGAGCAGGACGATCACGACCACGACGTTGACGAGCAGGCTGCGGCGGATGGAGACGGATCGTCGCATCCCTGACCCATCGTATCCGAACCGCGATTGGCCGAGACTACCGTCCGATGACGAGCATCGCGATGAGCCAGACGATCGGGATCCAGAACACCAGCGAAAGCGCGATCCAGTCCACGACCGTCCGCATGGCGGGGGGCAGGGTCCGCAGCGGATAATTGACCACCAGCAGCGTGCGGACGATCATCGACGGCCGACGCGGGCCGGCCGGCGTCGCGACGACCGGCTCCTCCGCGACACTGCGTCTCGCGGCTCTCGCGGGGGCGGCCGGCTCCGGCTCCGGCTCCGGGGGAGCCGCGGGATGCTGCTCGGCAACCTCCTTGGGGGGCGCGTCGCCGGATGCCTCTTCGGCGTCGAGCGTCGTCGCCTCAACCGTCTCGTCGGCGGCGCTGACGGGCTCTTCGGGGACGGTGGACGAGTCGTCGGCGTCGGCAGGGGTCGGTTCCCCGGCGGTGATCTCGCTCGACGCCGCCGCGACCGGTCCCGAGTCGTCGAAGGCGCCGTCGAGCAGGTCGTCGACCGCCTCGTAATCGCCCTGCAGCATCCCGTCCACGTCGGCGGCGAGCTGCTCGTCGAGGGTCTCGATGTCTGGAGCCTCATCCCCGGCCGTGGCGGCTTCGGCGGTAACCTCGTCGATCTCGACGGCTGCGCCGACCATCTCCGGCGGCGGCTCCATCGACGCCTGCGGCTCCGGCGGCGGCGCGGTCAAGTCCATGTCCGGCAACTCGGGTGGCTCCGGGAGCTCGACGTCCTCGGCCTCACCGAGAAGTTCCAGCGCGTCGGCGAGCAGCGAGGCTTCCGTCAGGTCGTCGTCACCGGTCACATCGAGGTCCGCGCCGTCGAGCTCCATCTCGAGCTCGTCGGGGTCCTGCAGCGCGTCGGGAGTAGCCGGTGGCCCCGACAGTGCCGTGAGGGCACGAATCACCGGCGCGTACGGCGTGTCACCGTCGGTGCCCGGCTCATCGTCCACCAGGCCGGCGTCCTCGAGTGCCGTGGGCTCAACGGGCCGGGGCGTTTCATGGACGGCCGGCGTCTCGACAAGGTCGTCCGGCGTCGCCACGGCGTTCAAGGTTGCAGTGTCGTCGGGCGTCTCGACCGTATCGGGTGTCTCGAGAATGTCCGGTGCCTCGAGGTCCGGTGCCTCGGCATCGTTGGGCTGCTCCATCATGGCAGCAAGCAGCTCAACGTCGTCCGGCGAGTCGAGAGTGTCCGGCACGTCCTCCGCGTCCGTAACTTCCACCAGGTCCGATGCGTCGACCGCCTCCGGTGCCTCGAAGTCGTCAGGGGCAACCGCGTCCAGCGCGTCGGCGGCGTCCAACGCTTCGACGGCGTCAGGCGCTCCAACGGCGTCAGGCGCTTCGACGGCGTCGGGCGTGTCATATGCGGACGGCGCTTCCCCAACGTGCGGCGTATCGGGGATCTCCGGCGGCTCGGGGGCATCCGGGACGTCCGGAGGCTTCGAAGGCGCGAAGATGCCGACGGGGATGGGAGAGCCGGTCTCGGTCTGTCGCGGCTCGGCGGGCGTATCGGGTTCCCGGCGGAACTCCTCGCCAACCGGTGTGCCGGGCTTGCCTCCGCTCCGCGACGGCGCCCACCAGCCAGGCCCTCGTCCGAGCAACGCCGTCTCGCCGCCGACGGGCCCCGCGGCCGGATCCCCCGCCGGAGGCGGGGATGCCCTGGACGCCGCCGGCTTCGAGGGCGATGCGGGAGCCGCCTTCTTCGTGGACTTCTTCCTCGCCGTGGCCCGGGGGCCGGTCTTCGCGCTCTTCCTGGTGGTCTTCTTCGCGCCGGCGTCCTTGCGGGCGGCGTCACCGGAGGAGGCCGCACGCGTCTTTTTGCGGGTCACCTTCCTGCGGGCCATCGCCGTCCCCTCCAGCGGGCGCGTCCGAGAACTCGAACCGTGAGAGCGAGCGCTTTCTGGGAGATCGGCCCGTTCCACCCTGGTCTGGACCCAAACCGTCGGTGGGGCGGGCCCCCGGACGACTCAGGTCCCGTCTGACAGGATCCGGGTGAGTACGAGGTTGTCCCGGTGGATGACTTCCCGGTACTCGCAGCAGCCCAGAATCTCGGTGATCCGGCTGGAGTGGCAGCCCATGATGCGGCGCAGATCCTCCGACGGGTAGTTCACCAGCGCCCGGGCAATCTCGGTGCCGTCGGGACCCATGATGCGCACCGGATCTCCCCGGCCGAAGGCGCCCCTGACGGCGTTGACCCCCACGGCCAGAAGGCTGCCCCCCCCGTCACGGACGGCCTGGGCCGCGCCGGCGTCCACCTCCAGCTCGCCGCGCGGGTGGTCGAAGAAGGCGATCCATCTCTTGCGGCCCTGGAGCCGCTGCGGATGGGGCTCGAAGACCGTGCCCAGAGGCTCGCCGCCGAAGAGCCGCGTGAGCACGTCCGGCCGGCGGCCGTGGGCGATGACCGCCCGCTCGCCGGCCCGGGTCACCATCTCCGCCGCCTGCAGCTTCGAGCGCATCCCGCCGGTGCCCACACGCGAGCCCGGATCGCCGGCCATGGCGTACGTCTCGGCGGTGATCCGCTCGACCACGGGCACCAGCTCGCCCCCGTCGCCGGCCGGCCCGGGCGGACGCGACATGAGCCCTTCGGCGTCGGTCAGCAGCACCAGCACGTCCGCCCGCACGAGGCACGCCACCAGGGCCGACAGGAGATCGTTGTCCCCGACGCGAATCTCGTCGACGGCGACGGTGTCGTTCTCGTTGACGATCGGCACCACCCCGCCCGCCAGCAGACGATTGATCGTGTTGCGCGCGTTGAGATGACGTTCGCGCGCCCGCAGATCGGCGTGTGTCAGAAGCACCTGCGCCGCGGTCACCCCGTGCTCGGCGAAGGCATCGCGATAGAGACCGATCAGCCGGGCCTGACCTACCGCGGCCGACGCCTGGAGCGACGGCAGGTCCTCCGGCCGTTCGGAGCAGCCCAGACCACCGAACCCCGCGGCGACCGCCCCGGAGGTCACGCACACCACCTCCCGGCCGTTGCGGTGCAGCTGCGCCATCTGGCGGGTGATCGCGCCGACCTGTGCCTCCTCCAGCCGATGATGCTCATCGACGAGGACCCGCGAGCCGATCTTGACGACGACGCGTCGCGTATGATCGACCCATTCGGCTCGAGAATCAGGATCGATGGTGCTGGCGGCCATCATGCGTCGTCCCCGGGCTGCGACGGTGAGTGTACCGGCTGTGTCATCGACGGGACCATGAGCACTGACGAGCAGATTCTGGAAATGGGCCGGCGGGCGGCGGTCGCAGCGCCTCGGCTGGCGGCGCTGACCCGGACGGACAAGGATCGGATCCTGGGAGCGATGGCCGAAGCGCTGCCCGGCCGGGCGAGTGCGATCCTCGCGGCCAACGAGCGTGATCACGAAGCCGCGGCGGCGGCGGGCTCCTCGGCGGCCCTGCTCGATCGACTACGCCTCGACGAGCATCGGATCGAGGCGATGGCTGAGGGCCTGCGTCAGGTCGCCCGTCTTGCGGATCCCGTCGGGGACGAGCTCGCCGTCACGCGGCGGCCCAACGGTCTCGTCATCCGCAAGGTCCGTGTCCCGCTGGGGGTCGTGGTCATGATCTACGAATCGAGACCCAACGTGACGGCCGACGCAGCCGGCCTGTGCTTCAAGTCGGGCAACGCCGTCATTCTCCGCGGGGGCTCGGAGGCGATCGAGAGCAACCGGGCCATCTTTGAATCATTGGTCGAGGCGGGCACGCCGGCGGGCCTGCCCGAACACGCGATCCAGCTCGTCCCCACGACGGACCGGGCCGCGGTCAAGATGCTGCTGGAGCTGGAGGGGCTGGTCGACCTGGTCATCCCGCGCGGCGGCGAGAGCCTGATTCGGGCGGTGGCCGAGCAATCGCGGGTCCCCGTGCTCAAGCACTACAAGGGCGTCTGCCATGTCTACGTCGACCGCGCAGCCGACCTCGACATGGCGCTGGCCATCGCCGTTAACGCCAAATGCCAGCGGCCCGGCGTGTGCAATGCCATGGAAACGCTGCTCGTGCACGAGGACGTCGCGTCCCGCTTTCTTCCCCGCATCGGCGAGCAGCTCACGGCGCACGGGGTCGAGATCCGCGGTGACGAGCGCACGTGCGGGCTCGTCACCGGCGCCCGTCCCGCCACGGAGGCCGACTGGCCCCGGGAGTATCTCGACCTGATCCTCTCCGTTCGAATCGTCCCCGACCTCCAGGCGGCGATCGATCACATCGAGCGCTACGGCACCCATCACAGCGACGTCATCGTCACCAACGACCGCAGCGCGGCCGATCGGTTCACGCGTGAGGTCGACTCCGCCGCGGTCTTCGTCAACGCGTCGAGCCGCTTCACCGACGGCGCCGAGTTCGGTCTGGGGGCCGAGATCGGCATCAGCACCGACAAGCTGCACGCCAGGGGGCCCTGCGGACTCGAGGCGCTCACGACGTACAAGTACGTCATCGAGGGGACGGGGCAGGTGAGGCAGTAGTCACGAGCCATGAGCCATGGGCCGTTAGCCATCAGGGAGACGCGGTCACCGCCGCGCTCTCTGTCTTACCCTGCCGACACAGACGGATGGGGGTCGCGGGCAAAAGTCCGCTGCGACCGGCAGGGCGCAGCAGTCAATTCGAGACTTTGGCCGGACCCATGCTGCACGACTCAGTGATATCCGGACGCAATCGACGCAGCGCGGCCGATGAGCGGCGGCGCTCCGCCCGAGCAACCGTCCACGCCGAGCTGGTCGTGGCCTGGCACCATGATCCGGACACCGCGGTGCGGTACCCCGTCATCGACGTGGGTGAAGGCGGCATGCGGATCCTCAGCGCCCTGCCCCTGCTCAAGGGCATGTCCGGCACGGCCATCAAGCTTCTGCCCGAGGGTCGGGAGCTCAACCGGATGTGCACCGTGTCGTGGGCCAAGGCACCGGACCTGGGCGGGCCCTTCGAGGTGGGGCTCGTGATGAGCGAAAAGGCCTGAGGCACGAGCCAATGGCCATGAGCCATTAGTATGAGCCAATTGCCTGGTCGGTTGCGGCCGCGCCCTTGAGCCGGTATTCCACGGCGCAAGGGTCAGGTCGGACGCCCCCTACCGTGATCTCGGCGATGAGCACCGCCATGATCTCCTATGTTCATTCCGCGAAGGATGTCGGGCACGAGCAGCTCGAGGGGTTCTTCCACCAATGGCCGCAGCCTCCCTCGACCCGGACGCATCTGCGTATCCTGCAGGCGAGCGCGGCGGTGATCCTGGCCGTCGACGACAAGACTGATCGCGTGGTGGGCTTCGTCACGGCGATCTCTGACGGCATCCTCGCGGCGTACATCCCTCTTCTCGAGGTGCTGCCCGACTATCGCGGGCGTGGCATCGGCAGTGAGTTGATCCGGCGGATGTTGAGCGAGCTGGAGGGCCTTTACATGGTCGATCTCGTGTGCGATGTCGAGCTCCGCCAGTTCTACGAACGCTTCGGCCTGAAGGCGATGACCGCCATGACCCAACGCGACTTCGCGGTGCAGTCCGGCCGGCTCTGAGCAAGATCGTCGCGCGCCGATCGCGCCGGCGCTCGCGCTCTTCCCTGATGGCTAATGGCTACTGGCCAATGGCTCTCTTCAACACGGCCCCCAGTTCCCCAGCACGTACAGGAACTCGGTGATCCCGATCTCGTTGTCGCCATCGATGTCGAGGGGGTGACCGGGCGGGACAGGGCCCCAGTTGCCCAGCACGGCGAGGAACTCGATGATCCCGATCTGGCCGTCCCCGTCGAGATCGCCCAGGCACGTCGTCTGCTGGCACTCGTCGGGGATATTGTCGCCGTTGTTGTCCTCGCTGAACATGGAAGTAATGTCGCACGAGTCGGGGATCTGGTTGTAGTTGCAATCGGTCGCGTCGCCCGGCATGAAGTCGAACGCCGTCGGGTTGGAAAGACCCGTGTCGTGACCGGTGACGTACGACCGCACGAAGTTGCCGCTGTCGACGTCGAAGATGTAGATCCGCGTGGAGTTGATGTGGAGGTGGCCGACGTCGCCGTTGTGGTGATCGTGATTGGGAGACTCGTTGCTTGCCACGACCACGTTGTGCCGGCTCGCGTAGACGTCGCCGTCGGGCCCCAGTCGAACGGTCCACGGCTCGTCGAGGGTCAGCACCGTGGCCGTGCCCCCATTGTTGAACTGGCCGATGAAGGCGCCGCTAACGGCGTCGTACTCCAGGATCTGATCGGTGACGAGGCTGCACACGAGCAGGTTACCGTTGGGCTTGAACAGCATGCCGCGCGGATCGATCAGGCCTCCGTTGTCACCGGTCGTCACGAAGTCGCCGACGAGCGCCCCGGTGCTGCCGTCATACTCGACGACCTTGCCGTTGTCGCTCGTCACGAACAGGTTGCCGTTGGGGCCGAACGCCAGGCCCCAGGGGCCCAGCAGCCCGCCGAGACCGGCGGTGACAAACGCGCCCTGCGACGCGCCGCTCGTGCCGTCGTACTCCAGCACCTCGTCGGTGAGATGGCTGCCGACGAGCAGGTTGCCCGTCAACGGGGAGATCGCCAGTCCGGTGGGGAAGTTGAGCCCTCCGCTGCCGGCGGTAACCAGGTCACCCACGTATGACCCCGTGCCGTCAAACTCGACGACGCGGTCGTCTCCGGCGCTGGAGACGAGAACCCGGCCGCCGGCCGTGATGATCAAGTCCTGCGAATCATCGAGCTGCCCGGCGTCGCTGGGCTTGACCTTGACGCCGCTGAGGGCGTGAAACTCAGCGAGCGCGCTGTCGGCGGACGACGCGACCCACGTGTTGTGCGCCCCGGCCAGCTCGTCGAAGTCGCTGATCTGGTCGTTGTCGCAGTCCTGGCAGGAATCCAGGATCGCATTGCGGTCGATGTCGAGTGACATGTCCGCCTGTATCTCGGTGTAGTCGGAGGTGCCGCTGCCGTCGCAGTCGGCTTCGCACCCGTCGGGAATGTTGTTGCCGTAGAGATCCGTGTCAACGCCCTGCGCGATGTCCAGGTCGTCGGGCTGGCCGTTATTATTGCAGTCGGGCTCGCATTCGTCCGGGACGCCGTTGTTGTTGTCGTCGTCACTGGTCAGGTTGGCGATATCGGTCGGGTCCAGGACCTGGTTGTTGTTGCAGTCCTCGCACTCGTCGGGGATGCCGTTGGTGTTGACGTCGGCGCTGCCGCCCTGCGAGATGTCGGTGGCGTCGTCCACGCCGTTGCCGTTGCAGTCATCGGCGGTGCAGTCGACCTCGACAAAGATGTGGTTCTCCATGATCAGCTGGATGTCCGCGTGGAATCGGAGATCGGTGTTGCCGTTGGCGCCGCTGCGGGTCTGGCTGCAGTAGCTCATGATCGTGCTGCGCTGGGGAACACCCGTGAGATTGTTGCAGCTGTCGATACCGTAATCGTGTGTGTGAAAGGTGCCGCAGTTGTGGCCAAGCTCGTGGGCGCAGACCTGCACGTCGTAGCCGAAGACGTCCGGCGGGTCGTCCGGATTGGAAAAATGGCCGATGATGTAGCCCACCAGGCCGTAGGCGAAGTCGCTGCACAACGCGCTGACGTAGGCCACGCCGCCGTACGGCATGTTGCGTCGGCCGGAGACGAACTGGGCCACATCCCGCTCGACGAAGCCCATGTTGTCCTGCCAGTAGACCACGAAGTCCTCGAGCGGGTCCTCGGCATTGAAAAGATCGTCGGGGTCGTCCCACAGGCGAACGAAGGTCACTTTGACCCGCGTGTTGACGTCGCGCAGATAGATGTCGCTGATGGCGCCCCACAGCTCGACGATGTAGGCGCTCGTGGCGTCGAGGCTTCCGAAGAGCTCGAACAGCTCGTAGTCGGTCTCGAGGGCGATCTCGATCTCCTGGGTGATCTCGGCCGTCACCGGGCCCCCGAGCGCCTGCGGCGGGACCGGCAGCTCCGACGGAGCAACCGTCGCGCAGAACGGCACGCCGGGTACGAACCCGCCGCCGTCGGACTCGGTCACATGCACCTCGACGAGATCGCTCGCGTCGGCAGCACTCGCCGCGAGCACGTAGCGGCCGCCGCTCATCTCGATCCGGCCGATGCTGCCCCACTCCGAGAACGCCATGAACACGTGGGAGTCCGCTTCGCCGGCAACGGTACCGCGCAGCAGCGTGACACGGTCGGGGTCGAATGCGAGGGGCTCGTCGGCGCCGCCCGTATTGCCAACCACGAACTGCGTGCCGGTATCCGTGACCGTGAAGCGCTGCAGCTCGAGATCGACCGAGGTCTGCGCGTTCAGCGGAAAGCGGTCGATGGTGAAGACGGTGTCCGCCGCCGCCAGCTGCGTCAGCGCAGCCCGGTCGAGGGTGATCACGGCCGCCTCCGGGCCGAGGTCGGCGGGCCGGAAGGGCGGGGACGACTCGACCCCGGAAACCGGACCGCCGAGGGCGGCGGCCTGACCGAGAACACCGAGAGCCAGACCGACAACACCGGCCGCGCGGCCTCCATCAAACGCGAACATGGGTTGATCCTCCGAGGTGCAGCCTGCGTGATGCAGCGTGCGGGGGCTGAGAAGGGCGTTGACTGGTATCCACTGTAGGACTCCGGCCGCGACGAGGGCAAGCAACAGGCCGACCCGTGCCTGCGGCCGGGCAGCGTGGGCCTTCGCTGGACTCTGATTCGCAGCAGGGCGGCGCTCAGGTCCCGTGACTTGGGGGATTGGGCCGCGGTTCGCAGCGGCCCCCCCGGGCCAGATGGCGAAGCGCGATGTGCCCCTCGCGGACCAGGTCCTCGTCACCCACCTCGTGGCCGTAGACCAGGATCGTCACGGCCGAGTGCAGGGCCCTGAACCGCGCCAGCCGCCAGGTGCCGTCATCGATCGGCCCGTACGCGTCGCGGAACGCGTCGTGTGACGTCGGCGACAGCGCACCGTGCGCGATCGACAGGTCGATCGCCGGATCGCCGAGATGCACGTCGCCCCAGTCGATGACACCCGCGGGCCGGCCGACGTCGTCCACCAGCAGGTGCCGGGCGTACAGGTCACCGTGAACGAGGGTCGAGTGCCGCGGTGCCCGGTCCTTTGGCGTCTCGTCGACGATGCGCATCCAGGGACCGACGTCCTCGACGAGCTCCAGACGAGCGCACTGGTGCAGGCGCTCGGCGATCTGCGGGCCCCGATGCGCGACGTCGAGACGGCGCAGCTCATCGTACGTCGCGCCGGCACGCCGGGCTTCGTCAACGGGCACCGCGTGAAGCGAGGCCAGGAACTCCGCCAGCACTCCAGCCAGTCCCGCCCGTTGCCGCTCGTCAAGCCGGGCGCTGCACATCGTGCGGCCCGGGATCAACCGGTACCCGGAGAACGGCCATGGGTAACCCTCCTCCGGGCGACCGCACCAGACCGGGACGGGTATGGTCAGCGTCAGACGCGGCGCGATCACCGGCAGCACCGCCGACTCGGTCTCGATGAGGCTGACCGCGATCTCGCGACGCGGAAAGCGGAACACCCATGCGTCGTTGACCAGGAAGGCCGTGTTGTCCCAGCCGCCGCCCAGCGGCCGCAGCTGCGCCGGGGCGAGCGTCGGGAACTGACGCTCGATGAGCGATCTCGCACGCTCCGCGGAAACGGCATGCTCGGCGACCCACGGGTGCTTCATGACCGCTGGAGGATAGCCGCCCGCGGCGGCGTCGCGTCTGAGCTGGAGCACCACGCCCCGCCGGGCTACGGTGGTGGCGTGGACGTCGCCCTCGTGAAGATGCCGTACACCGGCTCCCGTAACGTGCCGGAGCTGTCGTGCGGTCCGGACCATGTCGAGAGCGGAGACCTGGTCCGGCTGATCGGCGATTGCGGGGCAACGGTTCAGTCCGTGAGCACCGTGAAACTCTCGCCCGAGCAGGACAGCCGCGAGTATGGAGAATGGCACCGGATGGGCCTCGCGTGCGGCCACCTGGCCCGCCTCGTGGCAGGTCACGTCCGCGCCGGGCGATTCGTCGTCGGTCTGCTGGGCAACTGCACTGCGCTGCTCGGGATGCTGGCCGGGTTGCAGCGGTCGGGCGGCGCCGCGGCAGCGCCGCGGCGTGTCGGCATGCTCTTTGTCGATGCTCACCCCGACTTCAATACACCTGAGACGACACTGAGCGGCATGCTCGGCGGCATGCCGGTGGCGGTGGCGGCGGGTCTCTGTCTGACGAGGCTGCGCCGCGAGGCGGGCCTGGACCCCGCCCTCGCCACCTCCAGCGTCGTGATGGCGGGTCTTCGCGATGTGGACGAGAAGGAGCGTGAACTGCTCGAGGCGTCGCGGATCGAGACGCTTTCGGTCGAGGATCTCCAGACGCGCTCGCCAAGAATGCACGAACAGCTGGATCGTCTGGCCTCGACATCCGACGCCGTCTACGTCCACGTGGACATGGACGTGCTCGATGCGGCCGAGGTCGGCGGCCACCCGTTTGCGGTACCCGGCGGACCGAGCAGCGACGAACTCGCCGCGGCCCTGGAGATCGCGTGCGGCGCCGCGCCGACGGCGGCCCTGGGCATCGCCTCGACCCCGCCGGCCGGACGCGATGGTGACGGCTCGGCCCGGCGGGCCGCGCACCGGCTGATCCTCGCTGCGGTGCGGTCCGCGGGCCATCGAGGCCCAAGTTTGTGACAATAATCCGCGGCCCCGCGGGTTGAACAAGAAGAGGAACGTCATTGACCTCCGACGAGGAGGAAAGGGGACCACGGATGACAGATGTCTCTCGGAGAACCTTCTGTGTTGCGACGTCGGCGGCGCTCGCCGCGACCACGGCCCGGCCGCGATCAACGGCGGCGGCGCTTGAGTGGATCGACGGCGGGCTGTCGGCGAGCTTCCCCAGTCAGGATCCGGACCTCGTGCGAGCGGTGGTCGGCAAGTCCCACGTCGACTACGACGCCGTCCGCGAGCTGGTGACGCCGCGTCCGGCTCTGGCCAAGGCGGCCTGGGACTGGGGATTCGGCGACTGGGAGACCGCCCTCGGCGCCGCCTCGCACATGGGCCGGCGCGACATCGCCGAGCTGCTCGTGGAGCACGGGGCCCGCCCCGACCTCTTCACGTTTGCGATGCTCGACCAGGTTGACGCCGTGGCCGCGATCTGCGCGGCCAACCCCGGAATCCAGCGACAGCACGGGCCGCACGGCATCACGCTTCTCCAGCACGCCCGCACCGGCAAGGCGGCGCGCGTCGTCAAGTATCTCGAGCAGCTGGGCGATGCCGGCATCGGCCCGGTGAACCTGCCGATCGACCAGGCTGAAGCGCAGGTGTATGCCGGCGACTACGAGCCGCAGGGAGCACCGGACACCGTCTTCCACATCGCGTTCCACGAGCGGCGCGGCGTGCTGACCTTCCAGCGCGACGACCGGACGCCGCGGTTTCTCAACCGGGAATCGAACCATGTGTTCAACCCCGGCGGGGCGGCATCTGTCCGGATCACGTTCGACATGCGAGACGGCAAGGCGACCGCTCTCTCCATCCGCGACGGCGACCTGGACCTGCTCGCGTTACGGCTGAAGGCCTGACGATCGTGCCGGGCGCCGTTCGGCTCGGCCGGCCGAAGGCCGAGACAGCACTCATGCGGGTGGTCCGCCGGACCGATGCACATCGAGCTCCCTCGGCCGATCGGCGACCGCCGGTCGAATCGTCATGCCGCATGAGGACGGTGAGATGCCTCGAATACTGCTGTGTACGGCCTCTCTGCTTCAGGCCCTGACGGGTGCTCTGATGCTGCGGTTCGGGCCGACCGTGAGCGTGCTCGGCACATTGGTCATCGTGGCCGGTTTGGCCGGCTTGCTCAGCCAGCATCCGAGGTACCTCGCCAAGGCGTCACTGATGTTCACGACCATGGGGCTCAACGTGTTCGTGGCCGTGCTGGGGGTGTTGATGGTGGTGCCCTCGGCGATCGGCGTGCTCTGGGTGGGCACGGCGCAAACACTCGCGCTCTTTCTCGTGATGCTGGGGCTGCTCGTCACGTCCGGTGTCAACATGACGGCGTTGATGCTGCTCCCGCGTCAGCCCGCCTCGTCTTGACCGCGCACACCCTAGGCCTGGGTCGTGAACCAGAGCTCGGGCTTGGAGGTGACGCCGGCGGCCGCCATCACTTCGCGCAGCCGCGCCGAGTCCGCGAATGCGCGGCCGGACTCAAGGGTCTCGAAGTCATGCCACACGGTCACGTCATTGGGATCATCCGCTGACTGGTAGACCGCATCACCGGCCACACCCATCCCCTTGCGCTCGTCGTCGAAGTCGTCATAGGCCTGTTTCCATCTGGCGAAATCGGCGACCGAGTGTCGTACGAAAAGACGAATCATTTCCGAGCTCTCCTGAGGTCTTGCACTCCGACCTGAGCCACGCCCCGTGGGCGTCCAGCTGTCAAGACGCATGCTACCATCACCGTGCGGAGCATGAGGCGGCGATCGACTGGTCGACCTATGCTCCCGAGCCGTGGATCTGACGCGACCTCGCACCATCCGGATCACCTGCGCACCGGGCCTTGCCCCGTTCGTCTCCGAGGAGCTGGCGCCGCTGGATCTGCCGGTGGTGGCCAGGACTCGGACCAGCGTGATGACCCGGGGCACGTGGACCGACGCGTGGCGACTGTGCCTCGAGCTGCGAACGGCATTTCAGGTCCTTTACCCGCTGGGCACCTTCGCCTGTCGCTCACCGGATGACCTGTACCGCGAGGCCCGATCCATGGCCTGGGAGACCATCCTCGCCCCCGACGGTTATCTCACGGTCGAGTCACGCGTCGACCACCCCTCGATCAACAACTCGATGTTCCCGAACCTGAGGCTGAAGGACGCGATCGTGGATCGCCTCACGGAGGCGGCCGGTCGCCGGCCCGACTCGGGCCCCGACCGGCGCGGTGTGGTCGTGCACCTGTTCTGGAAGGGCGACGAGGCGACGATCGCCCTCAACGCCGCCGGCCGCAAGCTCGCCGATCGCGGCTACCGGCGAAGCCCTCACAAGGCGCCGCTGCAGGAGACACTCGCTGCCGCGGTCGTGCTCGCGACGGGGTGGCGCGGTCGCGAGCCGCTCGCCCTGCCCATGTGCGGCAGCGGCACGCTGGCCATCGAGGCCGCCCTGATCGCCCTGGATCGGGCGCCGGGGCTGCTCCGATCGAGCTTCGGCTTCACTCACGTCCGCGACTTCGACGAGCAGCGCTTCTCCGCCATGCGGGCCGACGTTCGCGGGCGGTCGGCCCGGAACCTGCGTGTCCCGATCATCGCCTCCGACCTGGACGACCGGGCCATCGAAGCGGCTCGCCGCAACGCCGAGACGGCTGGCGTCGCGCACCTGATCGAGTTCCACGTCTGCGACTTCGCGGCGGCACCCCTGCCGGCGCGGCCGGGCGTCCTGATCGTCAACCCGGAGTACGGCGCGCGGCTCGGCGACGAAGCGGCACTGCGACCGACCTACGAGCGTCTGGGCGGCTTCTTCAAGGATCGCTGTCCGGACTGGACGTGCTTCGTGCTCTCCGGCAACCGCCGGCTCACCGGCAGCATCGGCCTCAAGGCCAGCCGGCGCGTGCCCTTGTTCAACGCGGACATCGAGTGCCGGCTGCTCCGTTACGAGATGTGGACGGGCACGCGTGCGCACGCGTCCCGCGTGCCGGCGCAACGGAACCGCTCGACATGACCACGGTCGAGGTCACGGAGGAGCAGGTCCTGTTCTTTCGTGCCCGGCGGGGGCACCTGGCCGGTACCGGCGCCCCGAATGCGATCGCCGCCGCCCGCGCGATCGTCGGCGCTCAATCCCAGCAGCTGCCGCCGTCACTGCTGGCGCTGAGCATGCGCACCCGGGGGCGGCCGACGGCGGAAAAGGTCAAGACGCAGCTGCTCAAGACGCCGCCGAAGCTCGTTCGCACCTGGGGCCAGCGCGACACGCTCCACGTCTACGATCCTCACGACTGGGCTTCTGTCATCTCGGCTCGTGACCACTGGACCCCCGGTCCCCGCGGCGGGCCGATGCCGACCACGCCGATGCTGGACAAGGCGCTCGCCGCGATCCGGTCCGCGCGAGAGCCGGTGACGCGAAGCGATCTCATCCCGGTCGCGCCGCCAAGCTATGTCAGCGCGGTCCGGGAGCGGGCCCGGGCGGCGGGGATGGACGCCGACCGACTGGCGGCGGGACGGCTGCTGTGGCGTCTCGCCCACCGCGGCGACCTCTGCGTGGCGGACAAGATCGGCAGCGAGCAGGCCTACGCGTTGCGCTCGGCGTGGTTTCCGGGGCTCGAATGGCCCGACAAGCCCCTCGCCCCGCTCGACGCCGCGTCGTCGCTGGCCCGACGTTACCTCGGGACGTACGGGCCGGCGACGGCGGCGGATGTCGCGCACTTCTTCGGCGCGAGGGTGACCCGGGCCCGCGAGTGGCTGGCGGCGCTCGACGGCCAGCTGACGCCGGTGGGCTGCGGCGACCGCAAGGGACTTCTCGCCCTGACCACCGATGTCGGCGACCTGAAGGTGAAGCCGCCGTCGGCCGCGACCGGATGGCCGCTGCGGCTGCTGCCCCTCTGGGAATCCACGCTGATGGGTCACAAGGACAAGAGCTGGACCGTGCCCGATGAGGCCGAGCGCACGCTCGTCTGGCGCAAGGGCGCGTTCGTCGCCGCCGTCGCCCTTGCCCGGGGGCGCGTGGTGGCGACCTGGTCCCAGGCCGCCCGACGCGGACGGCTGGTCGTCGAGGT
>JBFGEG010000062.1:0-22144 GCA_041580235.1 Phycisphaerales bacterium | reverse complement strand
CTCGTCGCCCGCCAGGTCGAACTTGAGCCGCCGCTGGTGACGCTCGCTGAGCGGCGAGAACAGGTGTCCGGGGGGGAAGTGCTCCAGAAGCCTCTGGTAGTACCAGCCGGGGAACACGTCGCGAACGTGCAGGTGACGGTAGGGCCACGTGCTGAGCGGCGTGTTGGCGATTCGGTACTTGACGTGCTCGGCGGGGTGCTCCAGTCCCAGTATTCCCATGTCGGAAGTATCGGATTCGGGCCGCTCGCCGCTTGACCGGGCGATTCTGTGCGGCGGCCCGCGGCCGGGCCGATATCTCCCCGGTGCCGACCAATGCGGTGACAGCACCCGCCCCGGCCACGGGCCGGGTCACACGCGACCAGCTCTTCGAGCTGGGGCGATCCGGCCGGCCGTGGCCGTTCCTGGCCGTGGCGTCGCCGGCGCTGGCCGCGGCGCCCCACGACGCGGGGCTGCGATTCCTCACCGCGGCCAACCTGGCCCGGCTGGGTCTGGCGACGGCGGCCCGGCAGCTGCTGGGGGCCATGGGGCCCGAGGTGGCGGGGGAGCCCCAGGTCGCCGAGCTGTCGCGAGCCATCGAGCAGCTGCCCGCCGAGGGGGTCCCCGCCCCGGAGCTGATCGAGACCTGCCGCTGCAACCTCGAGACGCTTGCCGGGCGCGGCGTGGACCTGCGGGCCGAGTTCGACGCGTGGACCGAGCGCCTCGCGACGGTCGAGTGCTTTCGCGCCGTCGACGGCAACATCGTGCGGCGGGTGACCGCCGGCGATGGACGCGTGACCTGGACGGGGCTCGCCGACCAGAGAGGCGAGGCCGAGCGGTTCGTCGCTGACAACGTCGACAACGACGACCCCAACGCGTTTCTGCCGCCGTACGTGCTGGAGGGGCTCGATCCGCCATGGCTGCTCGCTGCCCTCGTCGAGCGCACGCCGCCCACCCAGATCGGCTACCAGCCGCGGATCACCGTCCTGCAGGCCGATGCGATGGAAGCGCTCGACGGTCTGGCCCTCGCCGATGTGCGTCCGGCGCTGGCCGACCCGCGGGTGACCGTGCTCATCGGGCCCGACGCGGGCGAACGCCTGCGGGCCGACCCCGAGGGCACCCTCAAGCGTCAGGCCCTCGGCGAGTACGTCCTTCTGCCCACCGTGCGCCGCCGCCTGCAGCCGCCGGTGCAGGAGATCCTGCAGGGCGTCCAGGCCCAGCAGCAGGAGACAGCCGATCGGCTGGGCCGCGAGGTGCGCGGGCTGTACGCGGGGCGCGACGGGGCGTGGTGGGCCCGCCGGTACGCCGAGGCCCGCAACGGCACCGGGCCTCCGCTGCGGGTGCTTCTGCCCACGACCCGATTCTCGACGTATATCCAGTACGCCAGCTGCGACCTGGCCGCGGCCTTCGAGCGGGCCGGCTGCCGGGTGGACGTGCTTCTGGAACCCGACGCGTTCACGAAGCTTTCCTCCATCACGTACCTGGGTCGCCTCAAGCAGGTCGAGCCCGACCTCGTGGTGCTGATCAACTACAGTCGGGCCAACACCGCCGAGCTGTTCCCGCCGCAGCTCCCCTTCGTGTGCTGGATCCAGGATGCGATGTGGCAGCAGCTCACCGACGGCATCGGCGCCATGCAGACGCCGCGGGACTTCCTCGTCGGCCAGCTCTGGCCGGAGCTCTTCGAGCGATTCGGTTACCGGCGCCGTAACACGCTGGCGATGCCCAACGTCGTCAGTCCCCGGAAGTTCCACGACGGTGAGGTGGACGACAGGCTGCGGGATCGGCACCGCTGCGAGATCGCCTACGTGAGCCACCAGAGTGAGACGCCCGAGAAGCAGCGCGACCGCATCCTCCGGGCGCTTCGTCGTCGGCCGGAGCTGCATCGATGCGTCGAGGCGATGTACCCCAGGCTTGCCGATGCTCTGGCCGGGATGGCGCAGATGCCGCCGGCGCTGCGTCTCGCCGAGATCGTCGAAGAGACGCTGCTCGCCGTCGCCGGCGGGATCGATCCGCACGCCGCGACCCAGGTGCTCAAGCTCTGGGTGCAGCCCCTGGCCGATCGCCTGCTGCGTCATGAGTCGCTGCAATGGGCCGCCGAGATCGCCCAGCGACGCGGCTGGCGGTTCCGGCTGTACGGGCGGGGGTGGCAGGAGCATCCGCGGCTCGGCCGCTTCGCGGCCGGCGAGCTCGGCCACGGCGAGGAGCTGAGGGCCTGCTACCAGGCCGCCGCCGTCCACCTGCACATGACGGTCAACACCAACCGCCACCAGCGGGTCCTGGAATGCGCGCTGAGCGGCGGGCTGCCCGTGTTCCGCCGCAACGCGGAGGACCTGTGGCCGATCCTCGATTACACGCTGGATCGCATCGTCGGCGACCGCGAGGCCGACGTCGGTTTCACCCACTCACGAAAGCTGGGTTTCAGTGTGGTCGACCACCCGGCCGCGATGGCGTACACGGCCGCGCTGCAGCGGTACGGCCTGCGCGGGCGACCCTATCTCAAACTGACCACCGATGAGCTCGCCGCCCGCCGTGACAAGGCGGTCCCGTCTCTCGATCACGACGACGCCTGGCTTTTCGGCGACCCCGCCGACATCACGTTCTCGACGGCGGCCGAGCTCGAGACGCTCATCGAGCGGGCCGTCGAGCGACCCGCGTGGCGCGGCCGCGTCTCGCGCGGCATCGCCCACCGCATTCGCGGGCGTTACACGACGGACTGTCTTGCCCGCCGCATCATCGACATGGTGACCGGCTCGTTCGAGGGGCCGGACGAGGCGTGACATGCCCGATTACGCCGGCATGTACCAGGACTACTGGACACGGCCCGACCGCTGGCGGAGCCACTCCTTCGACGACGCCGAGACGCTCGTCGATCAGGTCCTGACGCCGGGGGGCGGCCGGATGCTCGACGTCGGCTGCGGCATGGGGGGGATCGTGCTCGCCCTCCGCAAGCGGGGCATCGACGCCTTGGGCATGGACGTCGCGCCGCGGGTCGTCGAGGAAGGCAACCGCCATGCCCCCGGGTGCTTCGAGACGGGCTCGATCCTGGCGATTCCCCATCCGGACGACGCCTTTGACACGGTGATCTGCACCGACGTGCTGGAGCACCTCGCTGAGCCGGACGTGCCCCGGGCGCTGGCGGAGCTGTACCGGGTCACCCGCGGCTGCGTCTTCGCCACGATCGCCACCCGGCTCGATCGCGACGGCCTCTGGCACCTGACGGTCAAGGACCGCGCGTGGTGGGAGAGCCGGCTGTTCGAGGCGGGGTTCCGCAAGCACCCGGCCTGCCAGCAGGTCGTCCCATACGAGGAGATCGAGAACGAGACGCTTCAGATCACCGTCGCCCTTCAGAAGATCCCACCGGTGGTCCTGAAGCGCTTTCCGGGGGCGTGCCTGGCCGCTGAGCGCGACCTGCACATGGACATGCTGCGGGAGTCGGGGCGGCGCGGCGACGCCCACGTGGCGCGGTACGAGCTGGCGCGGCGCCTGGTCGGTTCAGGCGAAGTGGCGCTGGACGTCACGTGCGGTCTGGGCTACGGCTCGGCGATCCTGTGCGCGGGCACAGGGGTCCGTCACGTGATCGGTGTGGACAACAGCCCGTTCGCCATCGAGTACGCCGAGGCGTGCTATGGCCCGCCGCTGCCGACCGCGTACCGGCTCGGCGACGCGCTGGACCTAGGCTTTCTTGAGGACGGGGCGATCGACCTCGTCGCGTGCATGGAGACGCTGGAGCACCTGCCGCGGCCCGACGCGTTTCTGGCCGAGGCGCGGCGGGTGCTGCGTCCGGGCGGGCGGATCGTCGTCAGCGTCCCCAACGACTGGACCGACGACACCGGCCGCGACCCCAACCCCCATCACCTGCACGTCTACGACTGGCCGAAGCTGCGAGCCCAGATGAGCGAGCACTTCGCCATCGAAGCGGCTTACGCCCAGATCGCCGGCGGCGGCATGAAGCTGACCGGCTGCGCCCGAACACTGCGGGCCATCGACCCGGCCACCGACAGTCCCGCCGACTCCGCCGAGTGGTGGCTCGCCGTGGGCCGGAGACCCTGACACCGGCTCGGGTTCGCCGTCACCCGCGCGGGCGCAAGAGCACGCCCGTCTGGGTGCGGGACTCGAAGGCCTGGGGGCGGATGTCGAGGATCTCGAAGAAGGCCGACCAGCGACGGCGGACGGCGTCGGTGTGCCAGAAGGTCAGCGAGTTGGGGCCCGACCCCGCGGCGACGAAGTCGTCGTCGAGGGTTCCGGTGATCTCGCCCGGCCAGTGGCGGGCCACGAACATTTCCGGCTCGGCGGCGCAGCGGTCCCAGGTGTGCTCGTCGTGGATGGTGACCAGGACGTGGCCGTCGGGCCTCGTGACGCGGCGCAGCTCCATGAGCCACGTGTCCACGTTCTCGACGATATGCGTGAAGATCGAGATGCCGTAGACGAGGTCCAGCGTGTGATCGGCGATGGGCAACGACGGCGACAGCGTCGTCGAGAAGAACCGAAACGGCGGCGACAGGTGACGCGTCGCCCAGTCGATGGCCCGCCCGTCGATGTCGCAGCCCCAGCCCCGGAAGCGCCCGTCCGGCACCGCGGCGAGGTCCGCCCAGTGACGCAGCACTCTTCCCGTCGAGCAGCCCCAGTCGAGCACGGTCCCGATCGTCAACGCGTGGGTGCCGTGGTCCGCCAGGATCGCGCGGATGGCGTGATTGGTTTCTCGGCCGCGGGCCAGGTACGCCTCGTCGTTTTCCGGGGCGTAGCCCGCCCGCTCGTCGGTGCCGGGAGTGGGCAGGTCGTCGCCGAGACGCCGCGGCGTGTACGGCTCCAGCGTGCGTAGCACCGCCGGCACCGTCTCGCGATGCACGGGGGCCATGCCCTCGTAGAGCCTCACGACCTTCGGGGCCGCGCCGTCGGGAGCACGCCGCACCCAGTCGGCGGCACGGCCGGCCAGCACGTCCTCGATGGAGTCGCTGGAGACGATCACGCCGGCGTAGTCGTTCGGATCGACCTCGTCGGGTCGTCGGACGGGAATGCCGCGGATCTCGATGCGTCTCGGGTTGTCGTCGATGATGACGTCCACGCGGGGGCCGCCGTCCAGGACGCTCGTCGCCCGCAGCAGATAGCCGGTGTGCTGCCCCGCCCCGTAGAGCGCCACCGCGCCGCCGGGCAGCTCCTCGGCCAGACGCTGCCACCGCTCCTTGAGGTACCGGTCTCTGAAGGTTGACGTGAGGGTGTCCATCGTGTTCATCCGTCGTAGGTTCCATAGAGAGGAAGGACCCGCACGCCCGCCTCCCGCAGCGACGCGCAGCGGTGCCACAGCTGCTCCTCCCACGCATCGCTGGAGAGCACGACCGCGTCGGGCTTCAGCTCCGTCAGCGCCCGGTCCGGGGTGACCACCCGCATGCCGAAGATCCGCCGCCAGCTCGGCGGGTTGTCGTCGATGAAGCCGACAAACGGCAGGCCGCGGTCGAGAATCTCCGCCGAGCGCCGCGTATGCTCGCCGATTCCGTAGATGGCGATGCGCCGGCACCCCTCGCTCACGACCCGCTGCACGACGCGGTGCATGTGATCGGTGACGGGGGCCTCGATGAGGTGCGGCCATACGGCCACGCCCAGTCCCCGCTCCCGGAATTCCGCCACACGCGGCTCGATGGGTTCGAGGCCGCCGGCCCGCACGATCACGGCGTCGCAACCCGCGGCGGGCTCGCCGACGGCGATACGCCGGTAGCCGGCCTCGCGCAGGCATCGCTCGATCCAGGTCAGCGCCTCGTCGGGAGATTCCACCCACTCCTTGCGCCACGTGTAATGGTCGCACAGACGCACGCCCAGGTCGGTCGGGCGCCGGTCCTCGCGCCCGGCCATGACGGCGTCGAAGAGGTCGCGGTAACTTCGGGCCATCGTGTCGATGTCGACCGGGCCGCGCACGGTCTCCCAGGCGGCGCGTCCCATGGCCGCAATCCGGTCCCGGTCTCCCGCGAGCTCGGCGAGCCGCGCCGCCATCCGGTCCGGCTCGCCGATGGGGACCACGATCCCGTTCTCGCCGTCGCGGATCCATTCGTCCACACCGCTGGAGACACGCGTCACCGACGGCACGACGCCGGCTCCCATGGACTCGAGCATGGTGATGCTCGTGCCCTCGTAGTCGCTCACGAGCACGCTGACGTCGATGCCGCCCAGGAACCGCTCGACCCACTCGGCGCTGCGGCGGCCGTGAAGCACCACACGCCCGTGGTCCAGGCAGCGCTCTGCGAGCGAGCGTCTCCAGTCGTCCAGGTGCGCGCCATCTCCCACGACGTGGAACTCGTAGGGGACGACCCTCGACTCGAGCCCGTCGATGAGCACCAGCAGATCGCTGATTCTCTTTTGAAACTCGATCATGCGGCCGACGTAGGCGAGCTTGAGGGGGCCGCCGGGCTCGACGGCCCGCGGCCGCGACGCGACCGGTACGCCGTAGACGATCTTCGACACCGGCCGGTCTCCGGCCAGGGGCTTCACCCAGTCCATGCACGCCGCGCTGACGCCGGCGGCGCCATCCCAGCGATCGTAGAAGCCCATGAGCCTGCGGACGTACTCGTGATCGGTGTGGGCGATGGCGATCGTGCGGACGCCGGCGGGGCGGACCTGCATTGCGGCCGCGTAGCAGACGTCGGCGTAGTTGGGCAGCACGATTGCGGGCGCCAGCCGCTCGATCGACTCGCGGACGGTCTGCACGGCCCGCCAGTGGTCGGTCAGCGAATCGACGACGCACACGTCGGTCAGGTCATCGATGTCCGCCGGCGCCGGCCGCGAGTCCGGATGGGTGACGACCAGCAGCGTCCGCACGTCGTAGCCGAGGTCGCGGCCGGCGAAGGCCGCGGCGAGTCGCTGCGACCAGGTCGTCACGCCGCCCACGGGCGACGCGTCGCAGCGGACGAGGCTCACCACGCGTGGTCGGCCGGTTGCCGCGACTCGCCCCGGCAGACGCGTGGGGTCGAGCATGTGCGCGGGCCGGTGGGTGCGGCGGGGGCGCTCGACCAGCCGCCGCAGCAGGTCCGCGAGCGCCTCGGCCGGGGGGCGCTGCTGCTGGTGCATGAGACCGAGCACGTCGGCCTGCCGCTCGAGCTGGTCGGGCGTCGGCTCGAGCAGGCTCCTGACCGTCTCGTCCACATGCCGCGGGTCGAGCATCCAGGCGGCCTTGGGCCAGCAGGGCGTGTCAAACGGATGCAGCAGGGCCGTCGGACGGCCCGCCCGCATGGCCTCGACCAGCAGCGTCGACGGCGTGCAGATCACGGCGGTGACGCCGGCGAGCGACTCCACGAGCGGCCCCTTCTCCGGGGCGACACCGAGGTCGATCTCCAGTCCGCCGGTGAGACGCCAGCGGACGTTCACACCGAGCCTTGCGAGGCGATCGCGCAGCCCGGTCAGCGACGCGATGAGCCGCCGGCGCTCCTGCTCGTTGAAAGCAGGGTGCTTCGCCGTGGCCACGAGCACGCCCGGATGACGCGGCATGGGCAGATCCCCCATCGCGGCCAGGCGAGGCAGCCCCGTGGCGACCGCCTCGTTGCCGAGCCCCGCGAGGATGGCCTCGTCCACCCGGCCCGCGCACGCGATCACATCCACCGGAGCCGGCCGCAGGAAGTCGGGGCCGACGCGCCGGTTCAGGAAGGTGTTGCGGTACTCGGTGATCCCGTCCATGAGCAGAACGGTGCACGCGCCGGCCCGCTGCGCCTGTCGCAGGACGTTCAGCGCCTCGAACGACCGCACGTCGCTGACGGCGACGACGCGGGTTGCGTCGGGCAGTCGGTGCGGGCGCTCCTCCAGCGGAATCCACGTGGCCTCCGCGCCGCGCCGGCGAAGCGCCTCGTCCACGCCCGCGAAATGATCGGTGCCCGCGACCTGCTGAATGACGGCGATCGGCGCGGTCATGACACGGTCACGCCGGCGCGGTCGTAGCCCAGCTCGTGCATCAGTCCGCCGGCCCGCGCGTCGAACCACGCCGCCTGCTCGTCGGTCAGCCAGTGGACCCAGTCGCCGGCGACGCCCTTGCGCACGACGCTCGACCGATCCTCGTCACCGCGACGCCGGCCGCCGGACATCCGCTCGAACGACGCGGCCTCCACACAGCGATCCACGGTGCCCGGGCCCGTGTCGGCGCCGAGGAACTTGAGCAGCCGACGCGTCTGATGGTCCGGGCGGTCCAGCAGGTCCTCGTAGCGGACCCGCAGGTAGTGCCCGAACACGTCCGCCGCGGCGAGAGCGGCCGAGGTCGCCTGGGTCCACAGGTCCGTGAAGAAGCCAAGCATGGCCGGTGGCACCCGTTGCTCGGCGACGGCCTGCTGCAAGGCACCGCCGAGGGCGGTCCCCGCCCGCCCGTGGATGATGGCCTGGTGGACGAGACCCGACACGATGACGTCGCGGCCGTCGCGGCTGAGGTGCACGAATCTCAGATCGGGCTCGTACTCGGCGAGACGCTCGACGATCGTCGAGGCCGTGCCGAAAAGGGGCGTGATCTTCTCCCCGTAGATGGCCCGGCCCGACGCCTCCAGGCTCGTGGCGGCGATCGTGTCGAGCAGGTTGAACAGCAGCTCCCGGAAGTAGCCCTCCGACGATTCGGGGGCGAGGTGATAGCCGCTGAGAATGGACAGGTAGCTTTCGAGGGTGATGTTGGCGCCGCTGACGTGATCGGGGTCGTGGTGCTCGCCGAAGACGCGGCTCTCGGCACACATGACCTCCGGATGGGCCCGGAGAAGCTGCTGGATCCACTGCGTGCCGGACTTGGGCGACGCGAAGACGACGAAGCTGACGCGGCGCGGACCCATCCCCTCCTGAATCGGTTTTTTCGGGGGATCGGCGGGAAACTCCGATGCACTGTCATATGGGCTGCCCGCTGCTCATCGCGCTGCCCCACGGCCTCAACGTGAGCGGGGTGACGATGTGGGCGATCCGGCTGGCGGGCACCCTGGCCGAGCGGGGCCGGGGGGCCGGGCTTCTGCTGCACGGAGAACCGCCGGGGCACGACCGGCTCCCGATCGAGCTGCCGCACGGGGTGCGGTGGTTCGACCTGTCGGGGCTGCCGCCGATCGGTGGGGCGGACGCCGACCTCACCCCCCATGCCGAGGTCTATCGCGAGGCGGTCGGGCGTCTGGCCGACCGCCACGGGGCGCCGGTCGCCCTCAGCCCCAACCTGCTGGGCGACTGCTACGGGATCGCGGCGGCACTGTGCCGGACCGAGCCGGGGCCGGTGCGGGTCCTGGGCTGGAACCACTCACCCATCGCCTACAACGACCGGGTGCTTGCCCATTACAAGCCCGTGATCAGCCGCTTCGTGGCGGTCAGCGATCGGATCGAGAAGAGCCTGCGACGGCTGCTGCCCGACCGCGCCGCCGATGTCGTCAACGTCCCCTATGGCGTGCGGGTACCGGCGGCGCCGCCGAGGCGTCCGGCCCTGCGGGGGAGGCCCGTGCGGCTCCTGTACACGGGGCGGATCGACCACCGCGAGAAACGCATCCTGGCCCTGCCGGCGCTGTCCCGCGAGCTGGGGCGGCGGGGCATCGATCACGAGCTGACGATCATCGGCGACGGTCCCGCCGAGGGCGAGCTCGAGGCGGCGAGCGCGGGCCTCGAGACGGTCCGCCGCCTGCCGCCGGCCCCCCCCGGCGAGATCGACCGGCTGCTCGACGCCAGCGATGCCCTGGTCCTCGCGTCACGCTACGAGGGCTTGAGCGTGTCCATGCTCGAGGCCATGGCGCGGGGGTGCGTGCCCATCGTCACCCGCGTCCCGTCGGGGGTCGGCCAGGCCGTCGAGGAGGGACGAAACGGCGAGCTGGCCGACTGCGGCCTCCAGGACGACGAGGACACGGTGGCCGCCGTGCTCGCCGATGCCGTACAGCGTTTCCTGTCCCGCGACCCGCCGGCGATGTCCGAGTCCGCGTGGCGGACGGCGCGGGATCGCTTCTCGCTGTCGCGTCACGCCGACGCCGTCGAGCGCGTCCTCGACGCCGTCGCCGTCGAGCCGCCGCGTGCCTGGCCGGTGGACGCGTCGTGCGGGTTCGATGCGTCGGTCCCCCCGGAGGGCCCGGACCGTCTCGCCACGTTGCTCCATAGGCTCCGCGGCCGGCGAGTCGTGATCCACGGCACGGGCCGGCACACGCACCGGCTCATCGAAGTGCTCACGGGTTCGCCGGCGCAGATCGTGGCCTTCACCGACCCCGACCGGCAGCGGCACGGCGAGACGCTGTGCGACCGACCCATCGTCGCGCCGGGCGACGCCGCGGCCACCGGCGCCACCGACGTGGTCATCAGCTCGTGGATCAACCAGCAGGCCATCTGGGGGCGGCGCGCCGAGTACGAGACGCAGGGGCTCTCCGTCCACCGTCTCTATGAATGAAACAGCCCGCGGAGAAATCTCCGCGGGCTGCCGCGTGAACAGTGCATGCCGGTGATCAGCGTTGGCCGCGTTTGGTCGAGGCGCCGGCACGCCGGTCGCTGCGTGCGTCGCGGTGATCCTTGCGTGCGTCCTGGCGGGCGTCGCGGTGATTCTTACGTGCGTCCTGGCGGGCGTCGCGGTGCTCCCCGCGGGCGTCCTTGCGTGCGTCGCGGTGCTCACCGCGGGCGTCCTTGCGGGCGTCGCGGTGGTCCTTGCGGGCGTCCTGGCGTGCGTCGCGATGCTCCCCGCGGGCGTCCTTGCGTGCGTCGCGGTGATCCTTGCGGGCGGTCTGGCGTGCGTCGCGGTGATCCTTGCGTGCGTCCTGGCGTGCGTCGCGCAGCTCGCCGCGTGCCTCGTGCCGCTGGTCGGCAAGGTGGCGGCGGGCCTTCTGAAGACTGCCGCGATAACGCTCCACGGCCTCATGCCACTGCTGGCGAAGCTCGCGACGCTCGGCCGGCGTGGCGTTCGCGGCCGCCTTGGTCAGGGACATGCGAACCGCGTCGAGCTCCTCGAACGCGGTGCCCGCCTCCGCGTCGTACGCGGCCTGTGCTGCCTCGCGGTCGGCGTGCAACTCCTGCCGCGCGGCCTGCTTGGCGTCGCGATGCGTCTGGCGGGCATCCTGCCGGGCATCGCGATGGGTCTGGCGGGCGTCCTGCCGCGCCTCGCGGTGCTCCTGGCGTGCGCCCTGGCGAGCGTCACGGTGCTCCTGGCGTGCGCCCTGGCGAGCGTCGCGGTGCTCCTGGCGGGCGTCCTGTCGCGCCTCGCGGTGTTGCTGGCGTGCGCCCTGGCGAGCGTCGCGGTGTTCCTGCCGCGCGTCCTGCCGGGCCTCGCGGTGGTCCTGGCGGGCCTGCTGTTTCGGGTTGGAGCTTTCCTCGGCGGCCACGGCCGGAGCGGTCAAGGCAACACTGGCCACAACGACCGCGCCGGTCACGACAGAACGCATGATGTGCATGGAGGGTCCCTTCAAGTTCAGGTGGTAAGCCTGAACTGTCCAAAACGGGATTTGAGAGGTCAAAGACGCGCCGGTCAGATTCGCACCGGCGCGGGCCGGGCCGCCCGACCAATCCGTCGGGTTTGACCGGGAGTGGCCGTTATCGGCGGGCCGCCGGTCTGACGAGTCAGCTCCGAATCGGGCCAGACCGCGTCTTCCACGGGACGGCTGCGGGCGGCAGCGAGCAGCCCCGCTCGCCACATCCAGCGCTTCAGGGGCACGTGCTGCTCGTAGATGAGCCCGACCAGCGCGTCGGGCACGTCCCACGGCATCGCATCGAGGTCGAGAAAAGCGTGCAGGGCTCGCGCGGCGACCGGTCGCTCGCGGCGGACGAAGGCCTGGCAATAGGAGAGCTCGTCGGGTGAGGTGATGTCGCGACCGAGGACCTCGCGGACGAACTCGGGGTTGCGCCGGGCGAACAGCCACGCGGATCGGCCGAGCCTGAACTCGCGGTGCAGGTACTCGCGCGGCGCGAACCGGTGGTCGTGAAAAGCCTGGGCGCGGGGCCGGTAGAGCACTGACAGGCTGAACCGGCGCCGCAGTCTCCAGGCAAGCTCGATGTCGTCGTAGCCGTACTCGCGCGGGAATGCCGTCCAGCCGCCGACCTCGCGAACGGCGTCAAGCGGCATGGAGGCATTGAGCCCCCAGGCATGGCGGAACCCCCAGTCGCGGTCGGGATCCGTCGTGTCCATGCGGTGAAAAAAGAAGACCATGGACGTCTCGCGGACGAGCCGGTCGAAGAGGCGATCATCGTCGTAACGCACCCAGGGGGAGTGCCCGACGACGATGGCCGGCGCCCGGTGCTGCTCGCCGAGGTGAGCGGCGAGGCACTCCGGTACGGGGCGCACGTCGTCGTTGAGCGACACCAGCGTTCGTCCCCGGCACAGCGGCAGCAGCTCGTTGCGGACGGCGTTGTAGCCGTTGCGTTGACACGTGACGACACGAAGCTCGCAGTCCGGCGTCTCCGCCCCGGCCTGCTCGACGGCGTCCAGGGTGTCGGGGTCCCGTCCGTCGAGGCCGAGGAGGATCTCGTAGCGATCCGGCTCGAGCGTCTGGCGGGCGAGCGCCCGCACACAGGTTGCCACTTTTCGGGGGCGGCCGCGGGTCGGGATGATCACGCTGACGTCCATGACACCCGGTCTCGGCTATCGGCACGGCGGGTTGCCGGGCTCCCGAAATCGGCGTTTTTGCCCTGGCGAGCCCGATCGGCCTCCCTGAAACTTCCCGCTGGCATGACACTCTGTCCGATCTATGGAGCGTGGACAATCTCACCAAGATCCTCTCGCCCGGCGAGGCGGAGCCGGTCGTACGTGCTACGCAGCGTGAGGGCCGGACCGTCGTGCTGTGTCACGGGTGCTTCGACATCGTGCATCCGGGGCACATCCGCCACCTCCAGCACGCGGGACGGCTGGGCGACTGCCTTGTCGTGAGCATCTCCGGCGACTCCATGGTCGACAAGGGCACGGGGCGACCCCTGATCCCCCAGGAGCTGCGGGCGGAGAACCTCGCCGCCCTGGACTGCGTGGATTGGGTCGTCGTGGACCAGGCGCCCACCGCCGTCGAGCTGCTGGGGCGGCTGCGCCCCGACGTGTACGTCAAGGGCCGCGAGTACGAGGGCAACCGCGATCCGCGGTTCGAGGCCGAGAAGGAGGTCGTCGAGTCCTACGGCGGGCGGCTCGTGTTCACCTCGGGTGACGTCGTGTTCAGCTCGTCGGCCCTCATCGCCGCTCTGGAGACCGCCGCCAATCCGCTGCAAGCGAGGCTGCGCCAGCTCTTTGCGCGGCCGCAGCTCAAGCCGGACCGGATCGACGTGGTGCTGGAGTCCTTCCGCAACCGGCGGGTGCTGGTCATCGGCGAGACGATCGTCGACACCTACGTGATGTGCGACCGTCCCGACGTCGCCGGTGAAGGCCCCGTCATGTCGCTGCGGCCGATCGAGTACCGCCATTTCGACGGGGGGGCGGCCATCGTCGCCCGCCATCTGGCCGCCATGGGGGCCCGACCCATCCTGCTCACCACCCTGCCCCGCAGCCCCAAGGCCGAGGCGATGCGGCAGCGTCTGGCCCTGGAAGGCATCACCACCCGCTGGGTGGACGTGGAACGCCCGCTCATCGAGAAGAAGCGGTTCCTGGTGGGCACCTCCAAGGTCATGAAGCTGGACATGGGCGAGCCGATCACGCTCGACGCCGCGGGCCGCCAGCGGCTCGTGGACATGGCCGGTGAGTCGGCCGAGGAGTGCGACGCGGCCATCATCGCCGACTACGGCCTGGGGCTGCTGACCTCGGCCACGTTGCGGGCCCTGTGCCGCTGCCTGCGGCCGCGGGTGAGGCTCATGGTCGGCGATGTCAGCGGGCGACGCTCCGACCTGCTGGCCATGTGCGAGATGGACCTGTTGTGCCCCAGCGAGGTGGAGCTGCGGGCCGCGCTGCACAACTACGACGAGGGGCTCAGCGCCGTGGCCTACCGGATGCTGTACGAGACCCGGTCCAAGGCGGCGCTGGTCACGCTCGGCGACCAGGGGCTCATCGCCTTCGATCGGTGGTCCGTCACGGGGCCGCGTGAGGACTGGTCCAGCCGGCTGCGGGCCGAGCACGTGCCGGCCCTGACCCCGCACGCCATCGATCCCCTGGGCTGCGGTGACACCCTGCTCGCGGCAGCGACGCTCACGCTGGTCGGGGGCGGGAGCCTTCTGCTGGCCGGTGTCCTGGGGTCGATCGCCGCCGCCGCACAGGGGCAGAAGGTCGGCAACACCACCATCGGCGGCGCGGATCTTCGACGCGGCCTGCAGCGTCTCAGCCGGGCCCAGCTGACCTACGACGCCGAGCCGCCCTCGGTCATCGTGACCGCCACGCATGATCAGCTATCTGTTGCCAACGCGTAATCGACCGCAGGCCCTGTCCTCGACGCTGACCGCCCTGGCCGCAATGGCCGCGCACGACGCGGAGGTCATCGTCGTCGACAACGCCAGCGAGCCGGCCGCAGCGCCGCCCGCGAAACTCGACAACGGGCTGCCCGTGCGCGGGCTCCGCCGCGAGGCCAATGAAGGGGCGTCGGCCCGCAACCACGGCGCTCACGCCGCCCGCGGCGACTGGCTCGTCATGCTCGACGACGATTCACACCCCCTCGACGAGGGGCACGTCGAGGTGCTCGCCGAGACGCCGCCGGACGTGGCCGCGGTCGGGGCCGAGATCCGGCTGCCCGACGGCCGCCGCGAGGCGGGCGGCTTGCCCGAGGTCATCGTGGGCTGCGGGGCGGCGGTCCGCCGCGAGGCCTTTCTCGCCGCCGGCGGCTACGACCCCAGCTTCGGGTTCTACGCCGAGGAATACGACCTCTGCGCGCAGCTGCTGCTGGCCGGCCACCGGGTCGTGCACGATTTACGGTTCAAGGTGGTGCATCACAAGATCGCCGACGGCCGCGACAAGAATCTCATCGTTCGCAACCTCGTGCGCAACAACGGCTGGGTGATGCAGCGGTACGCACCGGTTCACCGGCGAGAGCCGGAGCTGTGCGAGATCATCGCCCGCTACGGCGAGATCGCCCTCAAGGAGAAGGCGGCCTGGGGGTACTCCGAGGGCATGTGCGAGCTGCATCGCACCAAAACGACGCAGCCGTCGCGTGCCATGGGCGATGAGCTGTTCGACCGTTTCACGGGTCGTGCCCAGGTGCGGGCGGCGCTGGGCAGCTGCCTCGAACCGGACGCCGGCGCGCGAGTGGGAATCGTCGCCGAGGGCAAGAACGCCTGTGTCGTGCGGCAGGTGCTGGGCGAGCGAGGCGCGCGAATCGTCGACGATGAGAGGCACGCCGATCTCCTGGTGATCGGGACGCTCTCCCCGGGGCCGATGCTTGACGCCCTCGATCGGTACTCGGCCGTGGGCCGCGTGCCCATCTGCCCGTGGTTCCCCGCCGGGGTGGAGACGCCGGTTGCGGCCGGGGCCGCCTGAGCAGGGTCACATCTCGGGCGCCGGCGCCGCCCGGCGGTTGTCGAGGCTGCAGGGACCGGGCCCCAGGCCCATGACCAGCAGCAGGCCGCCCATGATCGACAGGTTCTTCATGAACATGATCATCTGCATCCGACGCTGCATGGCGTCCTCGACCGTCCAGAAGTCGTGGAAGATGATCGTGGCGGGGATCAGGAAGATCACGAGCACCAAGGCCCCGATCCGTGCCTTGAACCCCAGCATCACCGAGAGCCCGCCGACGATCTCGAAGACAATCGCCCCCGCCAGGAACAACGGCACCATGGGCATCCCCTCGCCGGCCATGTAGTCGGCCGTGCCGCTCCAGCCCGTGATCTTGTTGAATCCGCTGGTGAGGAAGATGAGCGCCAGCAGGACGCGCCCCACCAGGGGCAGGAAGCGGCGAAGAATCTCCATGGCTGGCTCCTTGACCGTGGGTGACCGAGGACCGTGCCCCTCCGGCAGGGGGTCGATTTGCGATACGATACCTTGTCACGTGGAGTCTTTCCCGCCCACATCCCCGGCACAAGAGGACCGAAACCAGTGAGCCACCCGTTGTTTGAGCGTCATCGCGAGACCCTCGAGGGCGCCCTCGCGGCCATTCGCAAACGCACCTATTGGAGCGCGTACCCGGAGGTCCCCAGCGGCAAGATCTACGGCGAGACGGCCAAGGCCGACGGGCAGGCCGCGTTCAAGACGCGGCTCAACAAGCCGTTCAAGCTCGATCAGCCGGGAACCGCGGGCCAGGTCGGCGCGGAGCATTCGCCCTACGGCATGGACCTCGGCATCACCTACCCCAAGGCCGATCTCGGCGAGCTGCTGGCGGCGGTCGCGCAGGCCATGCAACCGTGGAGCCGGGCGGAGCCGCAGGCCCGCGTCGGCGTGTGCCTGGAGATCCTCGACCGGATCAACAAGCGGAGCTTCGAGATGGCCGGCGCCGTCATGATGACGACCGGCCAGGGCTTCATGATGGCCTTCCAGGCGGGCGGGCCGCACGCGCAGGACCGCGGCCTGGAGGCGATCGCCTATGCGTGGGAGGAGATGAGCCGCGTGCCGGACCACGTCACCTGGGAGAAGAAGGTCTCCAAGACCGACGTCGTCAGGCTCGACAAGCGTTTTCGCATCGTTCCCCGCGGCATCGCCGCCGTCGTCGGCTGCTCGACCTTCCCCACGTGGAACGGCTACCCCGGTCTCTTTGCCAGCCTGGTGACGGGTAACGCGGTCGTGGTCAAGCCGCATCCGGGGGCCATCCTGCCCTTGGCCATCACCGTCGAGATTGCCCGCGAGGTGCTCGCGGAGCACGGCTTCGATCCCAACGTCGTGACCCTCGCCGCCGACACCCACGACGCGCCGATCACCGGGGAGCTGGTGACGCGGCCCGAGATCAGGATCGTGGACTACACCGGCTCGTCGGCCTTCGGGGAGTGGATCGAGGCCAACGCCAGGCAGGCGGTCGTTTTCACGGAGAAGGCCGGCGTCAACTCCATCGTGCTCGACAGCATCGGCGACATCAAGGCGGTCACCGGCAACATCGCCTTCACCGTGAGCCTCTACTCGGGCCAGATGTGCACGACGAGCCAGAACATCTTCATCCCAAAGGACGGCATCGACACGGCCGAGGGGCACAAGAGCTTCGATGAGATTGCCACGGCGCTGGTCAAGGCCGTGGACTGGCTGCTGGGCGATCCCAAACGCGGCGCCGAGATCCTCGGCGCGATTCAGAACGAGCGCACCCTGCAACGCATCGAACAGGCGAAGACCGAGGGGGGGGAGGTGCTGCGGGAGTCCGCTGCGGTTCCCAACGAGATGTTCCCGGAGGCGCGGGTGGCGTCGCCGCTCATCATCAAGCTCGACCACACACAGCAGAACCTCTTTCTGCGCGAGATGTTCGGCCCCATCGTCTACATCGTGGCCACGCAGGACACGGATCAGAGCATCGAGCTGGCGGCCAGGGCCGCTCGCGAGATCGGCGCGATCACCTTCGGCGTGTACTCGACGGATGACGGCGTGCTGGCGCGGGCCGAGGAGGCGGCGATCGCCGCCGGCGTGCCCGTGTCGTGCAACCTGACGGGGCAGATCTTCGTCAACCAGTCGGCGGCGTTCAGCGACTTTCACGTCTCCGGCGCCAACCCCTCCGGCAACGCCACGCTCTGTGACCCGGCCTTCGTGGCCAATCGCTTCCGCGTCGTGCAGAGCCGGGTCCCCGTGGCCGTCGAGGCCGAAGCGCATGCCGGCGTATGAGTTCGAGGGTGTGCGGCCGGCGGTCGATCCCACCGCGTTCGTGCACGAGACGGCGGTCCTCATCGGTGACGTGATCATCGGGCCGGGCTGTCTCATCGGTCCCGGCGCGAGCCTCCGCGGCGACATCGGCCGCATCACGATCCACGAGGGCTCCAACGTCCAGGACAACTGCATCGTCCACTGCTTTCCCGGCAAGGACGTCGTCGTCGAGACCGACGGCCATGTCGGCCACGGGGCCGTGCTGCACGGCTGCACGGTGCGACGCAACGCCATGATCGGCATGCACGCGGTGCTCATGGACGACGTGGTGATCGGCCCCGAGAGCTTTGTGGCCGCGCTGGCGTTCGTGAAGGCGGGCACCGTCGTTCCCGCCCGCACCCTGATGGCCGGCATCCCCGCCAAGGCCGTCCGCGAGCTGGGCGACGACGAGATCGCCTGGAAGTCGCAGGGCACCGGGATCTACCAGCACCTCGCGCAGCGTTACCTGGCCACGTCAAAGGCGGTCGAGCCGCTCACGGAGCCGGAGCCCGGCCGCCGGCGCGTGCCCCTGCAGAGCTACGCCCCGAAGCACGAGCAGGGTTAGCGGCTCGCCTGGCCGGCGGCGTCGGTCATGAGCTCGCTCATGGTGGGGTGGGCGTGAATCACCGCGGCCAGGTCATCCGCGACCGCGCCCATCTCGATGGCCAGCGCGGCTTCGCCGATCATCTCCGCGGCGCCGCTGCCCACGATGCCCGCGCCGAGCACGAGCTTGGAGTCCGGGTCCAGGACGAGCCTGGTCAGCCCGTCCGTCTGGGCCAGGCTCACGGCCCGGCCCGAGACGGCCCAGTCGATCCGCGCCACTTCGTGGGCGATGCCCTGGGCCTTCGCCTGCTGCTCGGTGAGCCCGCACCACGCGACCTCCGGATCGGAGAAGACCACGAACGGGATCGCCTGCGGCTGAAAGGCGTTGTCGATGCCGGCCGCGACGTCCGCGGCGACGCGGCCCTGGTGGATCGCGCGGTTGGCCACCATGGGTCTCCCCGTCACGTCACCGATGGCGAAAATACGCGGGTTGCTGGTGCGCAGCTGCTCGTCGACGCGGATCGATCCGTCATCATCGATCGTCACCTGGGCCTTCGAGAGGTCCAGGCCTTCGGTGCTCGGAGCACCCCCCAGGGCGACCATGACGTGATCGAAGCGGCGTTTCGAGGTGGTCGTCCGGGATCGCAGCTCGACCTCGACGCCGTCACCGTCCGGCTGCATCGACGAGACCGTCGTGGCCAGGGCGAGCTCGTCGAGCCGCCGGCCGAGCCGGCGCTCCAGCGGCCGCGCCAGGTCGGCGTCGGCGTCGGGCAGCAGACGCGTGTCGGGGGTGGCCAGCGTGACGGCGCTGCCGAGGGCTGCGCACGCGCCGGCGAGCTCCAGGGCGGTGTGGCTGCCGCCGATGACCAGCAGCGCCGCCGGAAGCCGGTCCAGGTCGAGCACGCCGCTCGCCCCGGTCACCTGCGGCAGCTTCGGCCAGCCGCCGGACGGAGGCAGGGGGGATGATCCCGTGGCGATGATCGCCCGACGGAAGTGCACGCGGGCGCCCCCGTTGCCGTGGACCATGATCTCGCGGCCGCTCTCGAAGGTGGCGAGGCCGCGGATCACCTCGACGCCGCGCGTCTGACACAGCTGCTCGAGCCGTGTCCGCAGCGCTTCGCCGATCTGCTGTGTCCACTGCCGCAACTTCACCAGGTCGAGCGTGGGCTCGATGACGCCCAGGCCGTACTGGGCGGCGTGCTCGGCGTTGCGGATCAGCCGCCCTGCGTCGGCCAGTGTCCGCGACGTGAGCCAGGCGAAGTGCGCCGACGTGCCCGCAGGGTCCACGATGATCGTCTGCACGCCGTGCCCCGCCGCCTGCAGCGCCGCCGCGTAGCCGCCCGCGCCGCCGCCGAGAACGACGAGATTCGTCTCCTGCTTGAACTGTCCGACGACCATGGTTCGTGTATTAGATCGACGAAGTGGCGGCGCGACAAAAGCGGCACGCCTCGGCCCTGAAAAGTTCCGGGAATCCGGGGCGTTTTCGCAGTTACGAGGAATTCCACCCGTTTTTTGGCGCTCACGCGATACGGATGCGGTGAACGCGCGGCGCCATCAAGATGCGCAAGCGTGGCAAACAGAGCGGTTTCCCCATAGCCACGCCGCGGCACATCGCGCTTAATGATCGTGTCAAGATCAAGGAGAGTTCGAACTCACACAGAGAACGCAGGACGGCGCCTGCAGCCGCCGTCGCATAACGGGGTTCGGGGGGCAGGTGATCGCGGCCCCGCCAACAGTCAATCCGTACAAGGGAGACACTGTGATGGCACGCTCGCGAGACAGCACCACGGCGGGGAAAGAAAGCTGGGTGCTCGCTGCGGCCGCTTGTGCCGTTCTGGGCGCGTTCGGCACGTCGGCGCTGGGGCAACGACCGAGCTACGAGCTCACGGATCTGGGGACGCTGGGCGGGGACAGCATCGCGCTGGCGATGAACGACCAGGGCATGGTCGTGGGCCGCTCCGAGGTGGCGGGGCGGCCGTTCGAGTGGCACGCCTTCGTCTGGGCCGGCGATCGGATCACCGATCTGTACACGCTGGGCGGAACCTGGAGCGAGGCCCGGGACGTGAACAACAACGGCGAGATCGTCGGCGTCTCGGAGACCCGTGACGGGCGACGCGGCTTCTACGCCCGCGACGGCGTGATGTACGACCTGACCAGCATGGTCCAGGGCCCCGCACCGGGAGG
This sequence comes from Phycisphaerales bacterium, assembly GCA_041580235.1. Lineage (GTDB taxonomy): Bacteria > Planctomycetota > Phycisphaerae > Phycisphaerales > SM1A02 > JADFOJ01. The sequence goes on along the minus strand of JBFGEG010000062.1, from coordinate 1,848 downwards.
ACCCTTCCAGCCGGCGCTGGAGTTCCTGGTCGAGGCCAACGCGATCAACGATGACGGTCACATCGTCGGCTGCGGCTTCGTGTCGGGCAGCGACTACCCGCACGGCTTTCTGCTCATGCGGCTGCAGTACGAGCAGCCCCTGCCGGTCTTCACCTACGAGGACCTCGGTGAGCTGCCGGGAGCCCTGGGCTGCGTGCCGACCGGCATCAACCGCTCGTGCGAGGTCGTCGGGGTGAGCGGCCGCCAGGCCTTCATGTGGTACCAGAGCGGCATCGACGGGATGGACGAGCTGCCCGCGCCCTTCGGGAGCCGGGCCAACGCCGTCAGCAGCGAGGGAAACGTCGTCGGCTGGACCAACGAGCTCGGAATGCGGCACGGCTGCCTGTGGACGGGCGAGGGCCGCTACGAGCTCGGCTACCTGCCGAATTGGGTGACGGAGGCCCGCGACCTCAACGATCACAAGCAGGCGGTGGGGACCGCGTCCTACTCGTGGCGCTTTCGTCGTGCGAACACCGATTCGGCCATGCTCTGGGACGGCCTGCGACCGTTCGATCTCAACGGGATCACGGGGTTTCCCCCCGCGACGGAGCAGCCCGGAAGCTTCACCTGGACCCGGCTCACGCACGCCACGGCCATCGACGAGAAGGGCCGGATCGCCGGATACGGCGTGGGCACCGACGGCAGCTACCGCGCCTTCCTGCTGACTCTCGCCGACCAGGCACCGACCGCGCTGGGCCTGCCTTGCCAGGGCGACTTCGACGGCGATGGCGACATCGGGGTCAACGAGTTCCTGAGCGTGCTCGGTCTCTGGGGCAGCTGCGTTGACTGCGACGAGGACATCAACGGCGACGACCTGGTCGGAATCTACGAGTTCCTCTTCATCCTCGGCAGCTGGGGGCCCTGCCCGTAAGCAACCCCTTGACCCGCGCGGGAGAGAGAGAACACGCAGCGCCCCGTCCGGGGGGCGCTGCTGTCGTTGGGCTACGTCATCAGCGTCGTGGGGCTCTCCAGCCCGCCAATGATCGCCTGCATGAAGTGGACCTCCTGCGCCCCGTCGATGAGACGGTGATCGAAGGAGAGGCTCAGGGGCATGATGTACCGCGGCACGACCGACCGCTGCGGCGACTCGACCACCCACGGCTGCCAGCGGGTGCGGCCCAGGGCCAGGATGGCCGACTGGGGCGGATTGATAATGGGCGTGGAGTAGCGGCTGCCGCCCACGGCGCCGGCGTTGGAGATCGTGAACGTCCCGCCGCGGGTGTCGTTGACCTCGAACGACGTCGTGCGGGCCTTCTCGGCGACGACCGCCAGCTCGTCGGCGATCTGCGGGACCGTGAGCCGATCGGCCTCGCGCAGCACGGGCGCGATGAGCCCGCGATCCGTGTGGACGCCGATGGCGATGGAAATGTAGTCGTGGTGGACGACCTGCTCGCGGGCCGCGTCATAGCTCGCGTTGAAGATCGGGTATTTCTGCAGGGCCAGCACCGTGGCCCGGATCACGAAGGGCAGGATCGTCAGCTTTCGCTGCGACTCGCGTCGCAGCCGGTCGAGCTCCGTGACGTCGGCGTCGTCGGTATCCGTGGCATGGGGGATCGTGGACACCGACCGCGTCATGGCGTCGGCGATCGCCTTGCGGGCGCGGCTCAGGGGCTCGCGTCGCGTGGGTCCCCAGGTGTCGGCGTCGGGGCCGCCGCCGGGTGCAGGTGCCGCGGTCGTCACCGCACCGGAGGACGCCTTCTCGACGTCCTCGCGGGTGACGCGGCCGCCGGGGCCGGAGCCCTCGATCGCGGCCAGGTCCAGGCCGAGCTGGCGGGCGAGCTTGCGCACGGCGGGGGAGGCGGGCTTGGT
>JBFGEG010000061.1:0-22183 GCA_041580235.1 Phycisphaerales bacterium | reverse complement strand
TGTTCTCCGTCGCCGCCGGCCTCTCCGCCGCCGGTCGCATCCCCTTCTGCTCGACCTTCGGGAAGTTCGTCACCCGCGGCTACGACCAGATCGAGATGGGCATCAACTCCGGGGCCAACTTCAAGGTCGTCGGCAGTCACTCCGGCATCTCGCTGGCCGCGGACGGGCCGAGCCAGATGGGGCTGCCTGACGTCGCGTGGTTCCGCAGCTGGACGAACGTGCGTGACCATCACGGGCAGCCCGCCTGCTACGTGCTCCAGCCGGCGGATGCCCACGCCGCCTATGCCCTGACCATGCGGATGGCCGAGCACGATGGGCCCTGCTACATGCGAACGGTGCGTCCCGACGTCGAGTTCATCTACAACGACGAGGTGGAGTTCGACCTCGGCCGCTTCGAGGTGCTCACGACCGGCCGCGACCTGCTCATCGTCACCGCGGGCTACATGGTCCACGAGTGCAACAAGGCGCTGGACACGCTCGACAAGGCCGGGATCGATGCCAGCCTCGTTGACCTGTACTCGCTGCCCTTCGACGCCGAGGCCCTGCTCGACCTCGCCAACGCCAACGGGGGCAACATCCTCACGGTCGAGGACAATTACGGCGGCGGCCTCGGCTCGGCGGTGGCGGACGCGGTCACCGAGTCCGGCGACGCCTTCACGATCGAGCAGCTGTACGTCGAGTCGATTCCCAAGTCAGCCCGCACCGAGGACGAGATCCTCAAGCTCTGCGGCCTGGACCACGCCTCGATCACCCGCAAGGCGGCCGGGATGCTCGGCGTCGTCGGGGTGTAATCAGAACGCTCCGTACGCCTCCGGCCGACACTCGCTTGCCGGTTAGACCGCTGCGTACGGCCCTCCGGGCCGGCCCCCCCGTTGTCGTCAATGTTGCTCCGGCGCGATCGGAAGCGTCCACCGGGCACGCGAGTGCTCGTCGACGACGTCGAACACGCCGGCGTCGACCGAAAGCCGGAACTGGTCACCGGCCGTCGGGAAGACGGTCGGCGCGTCGTCGGCGTCGGTCCGGCTGGGGTGGCTGCGACGCCACGCCTCCACCTGGGGGTCGCAGTATCGCTTCAGGGCCTCGGCGTCCGGCTCGCTGACCAGCCAGCTCAGCGCGTCGGCGGGGCCCGACAGGGCCACCAGCCGGATATCCGTGAGACGCGGGTCGTCGAGCGGCCAGTCCGCCCACATGCCGCGGTACTGCACCATGCCCAGCAGGTAGACATACCACCCCCGGTCGTCGACCACGCGGTGGCCCAGCAGCACCCCGGTGGCGTCGGTGCGCTGCGGGGCGATGAACAGGACGCCGCCCTTGGCGGCGCCGATGAGACCGAAGTCGCCCTCGGTGGGGCTGCGATCGATGCTCCGCAGGACATTGAGATCGCCGTTGCCCTGCTCGACGACGTATTCGGTCAGGGACGCCTGCCAGGCCTTGATCGGGTTGGCGCTGCACCCGCCCGCCAGCAGAAGCGGCAGCAGCGCCCACGATCGGGTCACCACCCCGTGCCTCACCGCACGCCCATCGATGGTGATGCGACCGGTGGCTGTGCCGACAACGACGCGGACTCCATGATCAGCACGGCCAGGGAGTAGTCGTCGGCGGAGGCGAGATCGATGGGCGACTCGCCCCGGTCGTTGATGGCCGCGGTGTCCGCACCGTACTGCAGCAGCAGGTTGATCACCGGCGTGCGGCCCGCAAACACCGCCTCGTGCAACGGCTGCGACCCGCACCGCGTGGCCACGTTGACGGCCACGCCCCGCTCCAGAAGCAGGGCGGCCACCGCCTCGTGGCCGTAGCGGACGGCCACGTGCAGCGGCGTGGAGCCCTCGCAGTCGTGACGCTGGCCGTCGGCGCCGCGGGCCCGCAGGGCGTCGGCGATTTCGAGATAGCCGCGACGGGCGGCATCATGAAGCGGCGTCAGCCCGAACTCGTCGGCGGCATCGAGATCCACCCCGCGGTCCGCGAGCAGCTCGACGATGCGGGCGTCCCGCTGGCGGGCGGCGAAGTGAAGCGGCACCGTCCGGAACCGGGCCCGGGCGTCGGGGTCGGCCCCGGCCGCAAGAAGCAACTCCATCATCTCGATCTCGGCCGCCATCGACGCCCGGTGCAGCGGCGTCTCGTCCCTGTGGTCGCGGGCATCGACCGCGGCCCCGTGCTCGATCAGCATCCGGGCGCTGAGCAGCGTGGGGTATCGCCCCAGCCAGTGCAGCGGGCTGCGGCCCCGCTCGTCGCGGGCATCCACCTCGGCGTCGTGGGCCAGGAGGATCTCGACCACGTCGGGCGAGCCGATCGCCTTGTGCAGCGGCGTGGCGCCCCGGTCGTTGGCCCGGTTCACGTTGGCGCCGCGGTCCAGAAGCAGCGTCACCACGTCGGCGTGGCCGCCCGCCGCGGCCATGTGCAGCGCGGTGCTCCCCCACTCCGCCGACGAGCGCTCGGTTGACTGCACAAGCTCATCCACGGGCGCGCCCGCGTCGAGGGCCGCGAGCACCAGCTCGCGGTCGCCGGTCATCGCGCCCCAATGCAGTTCCGTGCAGCCGGCGGCATTGGGAACCGGCGGGCTCTGCCGCAGCGGCGGGGCTTCGTAGCAGGTGTTGCCGATACACACCAGCTCGTCATAGGTGCCGCGATACCCGTACTCCTCCCCGTAATAGGTGGAGAACTCCTCGATGAGCCCGTCGAAATACGCCTTGGTCCGGCGGCTGCCGTTTTCGTCGCGGTAGAAGTCGAGGATCCGGTCGGAGCGCTCGCGGACGTTGTCGCGGACCTTGTCCCTCAGGTCCTTGCCCCACAGCCCGACGTTGAGCGCCTCGTTCCAGTGGTCGGAGATGAACCACGTGAAGAAGTCCGAGTCACGACGCACGTGCGGGCTGATCCGCCAGTACGGCCCGTCGCGGACGACCATGGGCGGGCGCAGCACACCCTTCACCCGCGTTTCCTGCGTCACGTTCAGGTAGAACTTGAACCCGGCGTAGTTCGACGCGAGATCCGCGTTGGAGTACACGCCGGACGAGAGATAGCCGAGCATCCCCTCCTCGCCGAAGACCAGGCCGCTTCTGCCTTCGCGCAGCATCTCTTCGAGGGCCTCGGCGTGGGTTGCCCCGTCCGCGATGGCCCGCGCGTAAATGGTGTAGTACACGTGGCCCATGTCGGTGAAGTGACCGAGCTTGTCGGGGCCGAAATACGTCCCGTAGGCCTCCATCGTGCAGGCGTGGAAGAAGCGGAAAAACTGACGGGGGTCCAGCGGAAAGTAGATGCCCGTGAAGACGTTGTGGATCGACTCCCAGTAACCCGTGATCCGGCCCGGATACCTCTTCTTGAAGTTGCCGTCGCGGTGCACCACGTAGTCGAAGCCCTCGATCAGGTACATCGCCGCCGCGAACTCGCGATACACGGTTCCCGTCATCGTCTTCGGCGACTGGAAATAGGCGATGTTGGACGGATCACGCCCGGCCTTCTGAGCCTCGCGGATCTTCTCGTTGCACCGGTTGACCGCGCGTTCGATGCCGTCGTAGTAGACCTCGGTCAGGTAGTCGCCGATATCGGCAAACTCCTTACCGAGCGGGACCGTCCACTGGTCCGTCTCGTGCGCCGCCGCACTGGCCGTGATCACGGCACTGCAGAGCGTCGCGGCAACTGCTCTGCCCCACCTGACCTGCATCAAGCCTGCTCCTTCGACTGTTCCCCACGCAGTATAACCGCAAACACGTGCGTCGTTTCATCTCTTGCGACATGGAGTTGCGCGTTATCGGTCCTTGGCGGCCGGGCGCGCCGGCACGTCGATGTGCGCGAGCACCCGGTCCGTCATGTTCGCCACCGAGTAATGCGCGGCGACACGGGGACCGGCCTCGGAGAGCTTCCGATGCAAGTCATCGTCGGTGAGCAGGCGCTGCATCTGCTCGGCGAGGTGCGCCGAGTCCCAGGTCCGGAAGCGAAGCCCGCCCACGGCGCCGTTGCCCTCGATCGCCGAGGCGATCCCGCCGTAGTCGGGGACGATCGCGGGCGTCTCGTGGGCCATGGCCTCCACCGCGACCATGCCAAACGGCTCCCGGTGAATCGACGGGTAGACGATGAAGCGGCTGCCGGCGAAGAGCGCCGACCGCAGCTCGTCGGGGACCTGGTTGCGCCACATGACCGGACAGCGGAGATCGGTGGCGAGCTGCCGGCACACGCGGCCGTAGTGGTCTCCGAACAGCGTCGGCCCGCAGACGGCCAGCTGAAAGTCGAGCCCCCGCTGCCGCAGGATGCTGGCCGCGTACAGCAGCAGGTCGATGCCCTTCTCGGCGTCCCGGCGGCCCAGAAACGTCACCAGGGGCACCCCGGGCCGGTACTCGACGAAGCCCGCGGCGATCTGGTCGGGGGCCCTCGCGCGGTCGTAGGTGAAGTCCGTGGGGATGCCGGGCGGGATCGCCCGCAGGGACTCCGCGGGCACGCCGATGTCCTCGACCACCCGCTTGAGATAGTCCTCGCTGACGGCGATGGCCGGCCAGTCCGAGTCCCGCACGGTCTGCTGCAGCCGCTCGTACAGCTGCTGCTCGCAGTGAATGGCCTTGGCGAAGTTGACGTAGAGCTCGTAACCCTGAAACGTGACAAGATAGCGCAACCGATGCGGCACGTGGGCCCGCGCGGCTGCCGCCCACGGGCCGAGGATCCCCAGCATCGGCAGCACGTGGGTGACGCCGGCCGAGGTGAGCTCGGCCCCGAAGCGTTTCAGCAGCGGCCGGTCGGTCTCGACCGACGCGCACACGCGGCGGACGAGGCCCTCCATCACCCGCTTCAGGATCGCCGGCCGTTTCTGCGCGTGACGCAAACGGTTCTTCTCGTGGAAGTACCTCGTCATGAGACGTCCGCTGAGATCGCCCGGCCGGCCCAACCCCGGCCACGACGCGTAGCGCAGGCCGTTGAAGAGCCACCGCTGGGGGATGTCGGGTCGCAGCGGCGACGACTTGGTCCAGTCCATCGCCCACCACACGTGCACGCCGTAGCCACGGGCCTTCAGCTCGTTGGCGAGCCGGATGTCGCGGATCATCGCTCCCGACAGCGGGCCGCCGAACAGCAGGAAGCCGAAGACCGGTTCAGTTGGCGGGTGGTCGGCCATCGAGCACCGCAGGGTACCATCCATGGGTGTTCGGCGCTCATCTTTCCATTGCCGGCGGGCTTGTCAACGCGCTCGTCGAGGCGCAGCGTCTGCGGATGGACTGTGTGCAGGTGTTCACGGCCAACCAGCGGCAGTGGGCCCTGCGGCCGCTCAACGAGGCCGACAAGGCCGACTGGCTGGCCAAGCTTCGGGAGTTGGGCTGGTACCGCCTGGCGGCGCACCGCACGGTGGCCCACAACAGCTATCTGGTCAATCTCGCCTCACCCGACCGCGTTCTGTGGCGGCGGTCGGTTGCGAGGCAGCGGGCCGAGCTGCAGCGGTGCGAGGCTTTGCGCATCCCGTACTGTGTCGCCCACCCCGGCGCGCATCTCGGCGACGAGCGGGCCGGCCTGCGTCGAGTGGCCCGGGCCCTGGATCGCATCCACCGGGACCTGCCCGGCTATCGCGTGATCACCTGCCTGGAGACGACGGCGGGGGCGGGCACGACCCTCGGCTCCCGCTTCGAGGAGCTGGCCGAGATCCGGGAGCTGGTCGGCGAGCCGCAGCGGGTCGGCTTCTGCCTCGACACGTGCCACGTGACCGCCGCCGGCTACGACATGACCACCGACGACCGCGCCGCGGCCGTGCTGCGCGAGTTCCGGCGGGTCTGCGGACGCGGGCAGCCGCGGGTCCTTCACCTCAACGACTCCGTGGGGGCGGTGGGATCGCACCGCGACCGCCACGCGCACATCGGCCACGGCACGTGTGGCCTCAGCTGCTTCCGGGCCATCGTTCGTGCGCCGTCGTTGGCGCGGGTGCCGAAGATCCTCGAGACCCCCAAGGGCGACGACACGCGAGGAACCCCCTGGGACGTGCGGAATATCCGGCGTCTGAAACGGCTGGTTTGAGCGCTCCGTACGGCCCTCCGGGCCGCCACTCGCTCCAGTACGACGCGGCGGATTCATCCGCCGCGTCTGATCGTGCGCCCCGACCGCCCGTGCGTTTGGTGCAAAGACACTGGCAGACACGCGGCCAGCGGCACCCATTCTGTTTCTCCGGACCGATGTGCGGATACCATTGCCGGTAATGCCCGACGCACAGCTCCTCGAGACGTTCGACACCCCCACCGAGACCCCCTTCGTCATCGAGCACGTCGGGGAGGAGTTCACGTCCCTGTGCCCACGAACCGGCCACCCGGACTTCGGCACGGTCACGGTGCGCTACTGCCCTGCCAGGCGGTGCGTGGAGCTCAAGAGCCTCAAGCTCTACTACCACTCCTTCCGCAACGAGGGCATCTTCTACGAGGCGGTCACCAACACCATCCGCGACGACCTGGCCGGGCTGCTGTCGCCGAAGTGGCTGCAGGTCGTCACCGAGTGGCGCGTCCGCGGCGGCATTCACTCGCGGATCATCGCCACGTCGGGCGACGTCCCTGCCCAATGGGCACGTGGAGAAGCGTAAATACACCTTGCCCATTGACCGTTGTCACTCTCAACGCCTAGGCTGACTCCAAGCGCGCGGGGGCGCGGCAGCGCTTGCGTTGTTAATGTGGGAAGGACGGGGCAGGTTGTACCAGCACGCTTTTCTGTACGTGGCGCTCCTCGGCGCCGTCTGCTTCGGACAGCCCCAACCCGAGCCGGCGCCGGCACCGGCGCCGCCGGTCCCACCCGAGCCCGTCGTCGAAGCGACCTATGACACGCACGCCGAGCTGATCGAGCGCCTCGATGCAATCGTGGCCGGTCACCGCGCGATGTGCAGGCGGGCGACCGTCGGCACCAGCCGGGAGGGGCGCGACATTGCCGCCCTTCGTCTGGCCATGGATGGCGACATCGATCCCGACGAGCGCCCGGCGCTGCTGCTGGTCGCCAACATCGACGGCGACCACGTCGTCGGCAGCGCGGTGGCGCTGGCGGTCGCCGAGCTGCTGCTGGCCATGGCCGATCAGGGCGAGGTGGCGGCGCTGGAGCTGCTGTCCGATCACGCCGTCTACGTCATCCCCCGTGTCAACCCCGATGCGGCCGAGCGCTACTTCGCCGACGAGCGGGCCGAGCGGCGTCGCAACGTGCGGCCCGACGACAGTGATCGCGACGGCCTGATCGACGAGGACCCACCCAACGACCTCAACGGCGACGGCGTCATCACGATGATGCGTGTCTTCGATCCCGACGAGGCCGACCGGATGACCGATACCGCCGATCCTCGATTGGATCTGGAGCCCGACCGCGACAAGGGGCAGCGTGTCGCCTTCACGCTCTACGAGGAAGGCGTCGACGACGACGGCGACGGCGAGTTCAACGAGGATCATCTGGGCGGCGTCGATCTCAACATGAATTTCATGCACGGCTACCAGGAGCACGCCGACGGCGCCGGGCCCCACCAGGTCTCCGAGCCTGAATCCCTGGCCCTCCTGAAGTTCGTGCTGGATCACCCCAACATCGCCGTCGTGCTCGTGTACGGACTGCACGACAACCTCTCCAAGCCGCCCGACGGCAAGGGCAGCTACCCGTCGGGCGCGCCCAAGAACATCGACGCCAAGGACGCGGGCCTCTACAAGTTCATCAGCGAGCGGTTCACCGAGATCACCGGCCTCAAGAAGGTGCCCGGCGTCACCAGTGACGGCGCGTTCTTCGCCTGGGCGTACGCCCAGTACGGCGTCCCGTCGTTCACCACGCCGCTGTGGACCCGACCCGAACTCGAGAAGAAGCAGGACAAGACGGCCGACGACGCGGCGCCCCAACCCGGCGGTGCGCCGGAGACCGGCAGCGGCGATGACGGCGACGAGGGGCTGACGCCGTCGGGTATCGGCGACATCAGCCAGGAGACGCTCGACGAGCTGCGGGCGTCGGCCGAGGCCCGCGGCATGGAGGTCTCTGACGAGATGATGGCCCAGCTCTCGCCCCGGATGATCGAAGGCTTCGCCCGCCGCGCCGGCATCGAGATCCGGCGCGTCAAGGCCGCCAAGGACGGAGGCGGCGCCGAGAACAAGGAGGACGCCGCCTGGCTGAAATACAGCGACGAGCAGCGTGACGGCGCGGGCTTCCTCGCGTGGGAGAAGTTCGACCACCCGCAGCTGGGTGAGGTCGAGATCGGCGGCTGGGTGCCGTACTTCAGGACCAATCCCCCCGCCGGCGAGGTGCCCGCCATCGCCGAGAAGCAGGCGGCGTTCGTGCTCGACCTGGCCGGGCGCTTCCCCAAGGTCTCGCTGAGCGACGCGGAGGTCACACGGCTCGCCTCGGGACTCTGGGAGATCAAGTGCGCGCTGGTCAACGACGGTTACCTGCCCACGGGTACGGCCATGGCCGTGCGTAACCGCCGGGCCCGGCCGTACGTCGTGCGTCTGGACATCCCCACCGACCGGATCCTGACCGGGCGCCGCGTAAACAAGGTCTGGTCGGTGCCCGGCTCCGGCGGCCGCGAGTCGTTTCGCTGGATCGTCCGCGCGCCGGACGGGGCCGAGCTGACCGTCACCGTCTTCAGCGAGAAGTTCGGAGGCTTCGACCGCCAGGTGGTCCTGCACGACGACGGAGGTGACTCGTGAAGCTGACGACGATGGTCGCACTGGCCGTGACGTGCCTGGCCTCGGCGCCGGCGTGGGCCCAGTACCCCCACCCCAGCAAGGTCGATCTGCGGTTCGACCACTGGTACGACTACGCCGAGATGACCAAGGCCCTTCAGGACCTGACCGCGGCATACCCCGAACTGCTGACGCTGGAATCCATCGGCAAATCAGTGGCGGGGCGCGACATCTGGCTGGTCACCATCAACAACCCCGACACGGGCCCGGACACCTCAAAGACCGCGATCTTCATCGACGGCAACATCCACGGCAACGAGATCCAGGCCGCCGAGACCGTGCTGTACTCGATCTGGTACCTCACCAAGAGCTACGGCCGGATCGACAGGCTGACCAAGCTCATCGACGAGCGCGCCTTCTACATGGTGCCCATGGAGAACCCCGACGGCCGCGAGGTGTGGTTCAACGCGCCCGCGACGCCGCACTACCTGCGCGGCGGCGTCAAGCCCACCGACAACGACTACGACGGGCTGTACGACGAGGATCCGCCGGACGATCTCGACGGTGACGGCCACATCACCACCATGTGGAAGAAGGACCCGCTGGGACGCTACCAGCGTGATCCCGATGACGAGCGGTTCTTCATCCGCGTGGACAACGACGATCCGCCGGGCGGCTGGAGCCGCGTCGGCCAGGAAGGCCTCGACAACGACGGCGATGGTCAGATCAACGAGGACGGCCCCGGCGGCTACGACCCCAACCGCAACTGGCCCAGCGACTGGCAGCCCAATTACATCCAGTTCGGGGCCGATGATTACCCCTTCAGCCTGCCGGAGACCCGGGCCGTCGGCGAGTTCGTCCTGGCGCACCCCAACATCGCCGCCTACCAGAGCTATCACAACGCCGGCGGCATGATCCTCCGCGGGCCCGGCGCCGAGTACGTCAAGTACGCGCCGGCCGACATCGGCGTCTTCCGGGAGATCCAGGAGACGGGCGAGAAGCTGCTGCCCCACTACCGGGCGATGATCATCCACAAGGACCTGTACATCGTGCACGGCGGCGAGGCGACCTGGGCCTACGAAGCCCTGGGCGTGATCAGCTTCACCAACGAGCTGTGGACCGACGACCGGACCTATCCCACCCAGGACGACATCACCACGGAGGACCGCCGCCGGTTCCGTGACCTGCTGCAGTTCGAGGACGTCTATGTTCCCTATGAGCCCTTCGATCACCCGACGCTGGGCGAGGTGCTCATCGGCGGCACCAAGAAGTTCTCCAGCCGCGTGACCCCGCCGTGGATGCTCGAGGAGGGCTGCCACCGCAACTTCGCGTTCACCATGTACCACGCCGACGAGATGCCTATGGTCGAGTGGGGCGTGCTGCAGGTGAAGCAGCTCGACGAGAGCCTGTGGGAGATCACGGCCGAGGTCAAAAACCCCAAGATCATCCCCACCATTCTCGCCCACGCGCGGAACAAGAAGATCGGCGCCCGCGACTCCATGACCTGCGAGACCGACCGGCGAGCGAACGTCGTGGCGGGGGGCACGGTGTCGTCGCTGCTGCCCAACGCCACCTTCGACGCGGTGGAGGAGAACCCCGAGAAGCTCTGGAACGACCGGGGCATCCGCGGCCGCAACAACCGGCTGTATCGCTTGCTCGTGGAGGGCAGTGGCTCGGTCGAGCTGGTGTACACCAGCGAGAAGGGCGGCACCATCCGCCGGGACGTCGTGCTCGTCGAAACGCCGATCCAGCAGGACGACGTAACCCCCTGAAACAGGGCGGAGTGCTGATAGGCAAACGCCGCCCCGCACGCTAGAAACAATACGGTCAAATCACTGGTGCGCAGCGTGCCGTGAGCCGTCGGCCGCCGTGCACGGGCTCTTCGAAAGGAGGCCGATCATGAAGTGCGCGATGATTCTGACTTCGACGCTGGTGCTGGTGGGCAGCAGCGCCTTTGCCCAGGACTACGTCGGGGATCAGGCGTGCAGCGGCTGTCACATGAACGCGTTGGACGGGACGCCCGGCTTCTTCGCGGGCTACGCGAACTCCGGCCACCCGTACAAGCTCAATTACATCGGAGGCCTGGAACCGGCTGCCGACGCGTGGCCCAACAGCGCCATTCCGCCGCTTCCCATCGTCAACGGCGTGCAGTTGCAGTGGTCCGACATCGAGTACATCATCGGCAACTTCTACTGGAAGGCCCGGTTCATCGACCGTGACGGCTACATCTACACGGGCCAGGCGGACGAGACGACCCAGTGGAATCTCGCGACCGAGACGTGGTCGCCGTATCACGCCGGCGAGGTGGACAAGCCGTACAACTGCGGCAAGTGCCACACGACCGGTTACGTGGAGACCGGCAACCAGGGCAACCTGCCCGGGCTCATCGGCACCTGGGCCCAGCCGGGCATCCGATGCGAGGCGTGTCACGGTCCCGCTTCGGAGCACGTGGACACCTTCGGTGGCACGCCCCCGCCGGGTGGCAAGGACTGCGCCGAATGCCACTTCCGCGATGCCCAGATGAGAATGCCCTGGAAGGGCGGCTTCATGCGGCACCACCAGCAGGCGGAGGACTTCTCGCATTCGCCTCACAAGAACTTCGTCCAGGATTGCATGAGCTGCCACGATCCCCACAAGTCCGTGGTCTACAACGACGGCGGGATGACCAGGCACTGCTCAGACTGCCACGATGGCGACTTCGGCAACAGCTACTACGCGGTGGCCGGCATGGAGAGCGTCGACTGCATGGATTGCCACATGCCGTTCATGGGCAAGTCCGCCGTGGCGTTCAATGAGTACACGGGCGACATCCGCGGACACCTGTTCCGGATCATGACCGAGCCGATCGCGGCCGCGGACAACGTCTACGACGACGGCGGCACGCTCTTCTGGAACCAGGACGTCAACGGTGACGCCGCGGTCACCCTCGACTACGCGTGCCTGGGCTGCCACATCGATGCAGGGCCGCCGCTGACGCTGGAGGGCGCGGCCGTCTACGCCGCGGACATCCACGTTCAGCACGCGGCCTTCACCGCCGATCTCGACGGCGACGGCATCGTGGCGAGCAGCGACTTCATGGCCTTGCTCGACGCGTGGGGTCCCTGCCCCGAGCCGTGCCTGCCGAAATGCGACGGCGATCTCGACGGCGACTGCGTCGTCGGCATCCGTGACTTTCTGGCGCTGATCGGCAACTGGACGCTGCCGTAGCCGTCACACCAGGTCTCCAATCTCCGCGAGCCCCGTCCCCCGTGGCGGGGCTCTCTTATCATGCCCGGATGAAGCTCCTGTTCGCGTCGTCCAATCCCCACAAGGTGCGCGAGGTGCGCGAGATTCTCCTGGGCGAGAGCCTGGAGGTCCTGGGGCTCGACGACCTCGACGAGGTTCCCGACGAGCCCCGCGAGGATGGCGAGACCTTTGCCGACAACGCGCGGATCAAGGCGGTCGCCTATGCGAGAGCGACCGGGCACTGGTGCCTCGCCGACGACTCCGGCCTTGCCGTGGACGCGCTGGGGGGCGCCCCCGGTGTGCACTCGGCCCGGTACGCCGGCGCCGAAGGCAGCCGCGCCCGGCGCGACGACGCCAACAACGCCAGGCTCCTGGAGGCGCTGGAGAACGTCCCGCCCGAGCGACGCACCGCGCGGTTCGTCTGCGCGATGTGCCTGGCCGACCCGCGGGGCAACGTCGTCGCCGAGACGACGGGGACCGTGGAGGGCGTGATCGGCCACGAGCCGCGGGGCGACAACGGCTTCGGCTACGACCCCCTCTTCGAGCTGCCGGACCTGGGCTGCACCAGCGCCGAGCTGCCTCCGGAGAAGAAGAACGCCCTGTCACACCGCGGCGACGCCGCCCGCCACATGGCCGCCCGCATCCGCGACCTCACACAGCCTGACCGCCGCCATGTCTTGCCTGATGGCTAACGGCTGATATCGTCTCCGGCGTCGTCCCACAGCATCCGCCGACCAGCGTGGCCCCCGCCTCGATCCAGCTTCGGGCGTAATCGGCGTAACGAGCGGGGGTGACGGCGTCGGTGCTCACCCAGTTGCCCTCGGCGTCGGCGTAGCCGACGTTGGCGTAGGCCGAGATTCGGGCGGTGCCGACCAGACGCTGCCGCAGCCACGCCACCTGCGCCGTCACGGCGGGGGCGGCCACGCAGTTGACGCCGACGGCGAAGGCGTCCTCGAGCTCGTCGAGGATGTCGTCGAGGGGCTCGCCGCTGAGCAGGACCCCCGGCGGCCCCTGGCTCCTGGTGCAGAAGCTGGCGATCCACTTGCCCGGCGCGAGCCGCCGGGCGGCGTCCGCCGCCGCCCGGGCCTCGGCGATGTTGTTCATCGTCTCGATGAGGACGACGTCGACCCCGGCGGCCACGAGGTCCGCCACTATGGCCGCGTGCTCGCGGCGGCACGTGGCCGAGTCGGGCGCGAGGTCGGGCCGATAGCAGTCCTCCAGCGGTGCGACCGAGCCGAGCACCAGCGCTGAGGGCTTGTGCTCGTCACGGGCGGCGCGGGCGATCTCGACCGCCTGCCGCGTGAGGTCGCCGGCGTCCCGGTCAACGGCCGCCTTCGCCAGCGTGCGGGCGTGCGTGCGGAAGGTGCAGGTCGTGACGGCGTCGGCCCCCGCCCGCAGATAGTCGCGGTGGATCTCGCCGAGCACGTCCGGTGCCTCGAGCAGTGCTCGGGCCGACCACAGCGGCAGCGAGATGTCGAGGCCCCGCCGGTCGAGCTCGGTCCCGGTCGCGCCGTCGAGCACCAAGACGCCGTTCGCCGGCACGCTACGCCTTCTTCTTGCGCTGCCGGCGCTTGCGCTTCGGCGGCGGTTCATGGTCCTGGTGGCGAATCGTCAGCATGGCAATCTCCGCCGGGCAGTTCACCCGCAGTGGGAACCAGGCGCCGATGCCGCTGGTCACGTAGAGCAGGCTCCCGTCGCTGCGGAAGCTGCCGGCGCTGCGCCGGTGGGTGAAGGCCAGGTTGGCATTGCGGCGCTTCTTCATGGCGATCTGCCCGCCGTGAGTGTGGCCCGACAGGGTCAGGGGGATGCCCAGGTCGGCGGCCCTGAGAAAGGCCTTGGGGTTGTGAGCGAGCAGCAGGTGCGGGTCGTCGCCGTTGCCGCAGGCGAGGTCGACGTGGCGGGCGCAGCGGACGGCCGAGCGCGCCCACTCGATCCCCGCCACGACCATCGACTTGCCGTTGCGTTTGCTGCTCACCGCCTCGTTGCGGAGCACGGTGATGCCGGCCCGGCTCGCGGTGCGGGCGAGGCCCGCCGGGTCGTGCAGCTCGTCGTGATTGCCGAGCACCAGGAAGGTGCCCAGCGGCGCCTCGACGGCGGCCAGCGCCTCGATGAGGTGAACGATGTCGGCGCTGTCAAGATCCACGAGGTCGCCGGTGCAGGCGACGAGGTCGGGCTGCTGCTCGTCGAGGCACTCGACGACCTCCAGCGCCTTGTCGATGGGCAGCAGCTCGCCGAGATGAAAGTCGCTGACGTGACCGATCCGCAGTCCGTCGAACTCGGCGGGCCACCGGTGCGAGGCCATCTCGGTTTCCGTGACGTCGACGCCCTGGGCCAGGTGACGCCGCGTGATGCGCCCGCCGCTGACGCGGTTGGGGCCCACCGTGAACAGGAAGTGCCTGATACGGGCTCGACGGTATTTCGGGAGCCTGCGGTCGCGCCGGCGAACGATCTTGGCCATGGGAAGGAAATCGTACGGGTGTCGGGGCCGAAAGCCAATCGGAGGCGGCCCCCGCGCTCAGAAGCGCAGCGACGCGGCCAGGAAAAGGCCCTGCAGGCCGCCGTGCAAAAAGTAGTCGTCGTTTTCGACGTCAAGCTCCACCAGGCGGTACCCGATCGTGACCCCCAGTATCTCGGTGAACTGCACAGTCAGACCACCACGCACCTGCCACATGTACCCGCCGTCGCCGCCGACGGCGGGTCCCATGGCGAAGCTCGCCTTGAGCTGGAACATATCGAGCAACGGGATCGGGTCCGGCGGCCGGTAATCCAGCTCGACATCCAGCCCGACGTAGACGGCCAGCCACTCTCCCCCGGTCTCCGCGGTGCCGCCGCCGGCGGCGACGGTCTGATCGACGTCCAGCCACCGCATCCCGAACATGGGCGAGAATCGCACGTCAGCCGTGTAGCGGCCGTCGGGATTGTGGTTGTCCATGTCCGGGGCGTAGGTGTTTCTCCACCACGCGTCGTCGGCGAAGGGCCGCCACGCGGTGTACAGCAGCTCCATCGACACCGACGTGAGCTCGAACGAGGCGGTGAAGGGGTCGCCGTTGTTCAGCACGACGCCACCGAAGGTGCCGTTGCCGAGGAAGGTCCCGGCGTGGTCGGTCTCGAAGCGGAAGCCCCCGAAGTACAGCTCCCACACCTGGCTCTTGCGGACGCCGAGCTCGACGTTGAGCGTCGGCTCGGAGTCCTCCAGGCCGAGCTGCACGGCGAGGTCGATCTCGGCGTTGTTGCCCGGGGCGGCGGTGGTGCCCCCGAGCCTCGCAAACCACACGCCCGTCAGCAGGCTGATCTCCAGGCTGGTGTCCGCAGGGGGCGGCGCGGCCTCCTGAACGGCGGGTGCGGTGAGGGCCGCCGAGGCCAGGATCGTCCAGAGGGCCGTCATCCGAGGGAGAGCTCCGCGCGGTGGGGTACCCTCTTATCGGCGAAACAGGTGCTGATAATGACGCCAGCCAGGCCGGACAATGCCATCGATCTGGGACCACGCGACGCGGCTTCGGTCGCGTGGGTGGATCCCGCCGACCTGCAGTACACGTTCTCCCGATCGAGCGGACCCGGCGGCCAGGCCGTCAACAAGCTCAGCACGAAGGCTCAGCTGCGGGTGGCCGTGGACGCCATCGTCGGGCTGACGCCGCAGGCCGTGGACCGGCTGCGCTCGCTGGCCGGGCAACGGCTCACACGGGCCGACGAGCTGATCTTCGAGGCCGAGACGTCGCGGTCGCAGCTCGACAACAAACACGCGTGCCTGGAGCGGCTCCGGGCCCTCGTCACCGAGGCCGCCACCATCCCCAAGAAGCGCAAGTCGCGCAAGCCCACTCGGGCCATGAAGGAGCGCCGGCTCCAGGAGAAGCGACGGCAAGCGCAGAAAAAGGATTCGCGACGAAAGCCCGACGACGAGTGAGCCCGGCTTTTCTTGCCGCTCCGTGCCTTTGTGCCTGCCTAAGTCACCGACATGTACTGCTCGAGGAAGCGGATGGTCTCTTCCTGTCCGTCGTGCTCGGCTTTGTTGAGGTCGCCGATCGAGATCATCCCCACGGGCGTGCGGCCGTCGAGCACGGGCAGGTGGCGGATCCGCTTTTCACGCATGACCCTGCGGATCTCGTCGAGGGTCGTGTGCTCGGCGGCGTACGCGACCTGGCTGGTCATCACCTCACGCAGCGTGGTGCTGGCGGGCGATCGCTCCTCGGCCACGATCCTGCGCATCACGTCCCGCTCCGTAAAGATCCCGACCAGCCGGTTCTTCTCCATCACCAGCACCGAGCCGATGTGACGCTCGTTCATGAGACGGGCTGCTTCGAGCACGGTGGCGGTCGGCGGCAGCGACGCGACGGAGTCCCCCTTGACGGCGATGAGCTGTTTGGCGGTTGCCATGGTCTTGCCTCCCTGCGTGTGGTCCCTCCTTTAAACGAAACCCACTAACAGCTTCGACAATTTGAGGCGTCGTGCAAGATCTACGACGGCCGTTTGGCAATTCGTGTTTTTTGTCACAAACGGCCGATGGTGCGCCCGCCGGTGCGGCCGGCTAATCGAGGATGACCTCGCCGCTGCCCCTGACCACCCGGCCGATCACGAACGGTTCCTCGCCGAGCCGCTTGAGCTGACGGGCGACGGAATCGGCGAAGGTCGGACGGACGATGAGCACGAACCCCACGCCCAGGTTGAAGACTCGGGTCATCTCGTCGGCGTCGATCCCCCCGCGCTGCTGCAGGAGCGGGAAGATCGGCGGCACCGGCCACGACCCGGAGTCGATGCGGGCGTCCACTTCCTTGGGCAGGACACGCTTGACGTTGCCGGGCAGCCCCCCGCCGGTGATGTGCGCCATGCCGGACACGATGCGCTTGACCTTGTAGCGACGCAGCAGCGCCACGATGGACCGGGCGTAGATGCGGGTGGGGGTCAGCAGCGTCTGGCCCAGCATGGCTCCCCCCAGCTCGTCGTGCTTTTCGTCGAGGTCGAGCCCCTCGTCGGCGATGATGCGGTTCACCAGCGAGAAGCCGTTGGAGTGAACGCCCGAGGAGGCCAGGCCGATGATGACGTCGTCGGTCTCGACCCGCATGGGATCGACGGCGCGGCGCAGCGGCACCACCCCCACCGCGAAGCCCGCGAGGTCGAAGTCCCCGGCGGCATAGATGTCGGGCATCTCCGCCGTCTCGCCGCCCAGCAACGCGCACCCCGCGATTTCGCAGCCCCTGGCCACGCCCTCGATGATGGCCACGGTCTGCTCGGGCACGGTCCGGTGGATCCCCAGGTAGTCCAGGAAGAACAGCGGCTCCGCCCCCTGGACGATGAGGTCGTTGATGTTCATCGCCACGCAGTCGATGCCGACCGTGTCGTAGATGCCCAGGCGGGCCGCCAGCTTGACCTTGGTGCCCACGCCATCGGCGCAGGCGACGAGCACGGGCTCGCGGTAGTTCTGCTTGAAGAGCTTCTCGTTGTAGTCCAGCCGGAACATGCCGGCGAAGCCGCCGTGGCGGCCGAAGACGCGCGGACCGTGCGTGCGCCGCATCGCGTGCTGGATGAGGTCGACCACCCGCTCGGCCGCTTCGATGCTCACGCCGGCGTCGGCGTAGGTCAGGGGCTTTCGGCGCCCGGCCGCGGTCGTCATGAGATCAGTGTATCCGCTATCCTGGGGCGATCATGTCCATCCTCGTCAACGGCAACAGCAAGGTCATCTGCCAGGGCATCACCGGCAGCTTCGGCGCCTTTCACACCAAGGGCTGCCTCGAATACGGCACGCAGATGGTGGGCGGCGTCACCCCCGGCAAGGGCGGCCGCAGTGACGACAACGGGCTGCCCATCTTCGACACGGTGGCCGAGGCCGTGGAGGAGACGGGCGCGACGGCGTCCATGATCTTCGTCCCGCCGGCGTTCACGGCAGACGCGATCCTCGAGGCCGCGGCGTCCGGGATCACCGTCATCTGCACGATCACCGAGGGCGTGCCCACCCAGGACATGATCCGCATCAAGGCCGCGCTGGCGGAGTATCCGGACACCCGCATGGTCGGCCCCAACTGCCCCGGCGTGATCACCCCCGGCCGCCGCGTGTCCGACGACGGCGCCGACGCGACCTTCGAGAACGGCTGCAAGATCGGGATCATGCCCGGCTACATCCACATGGCCAAGCAGGACGCCGCCACCGGCAAGGGCGTCGGGGTGATCTCCCGCTCCGGCACGCTCACCTACGAGGCCGTGTGGCAGTGCACGAACCTCGGCATCGGCCAGACGACATGCGTGGGGATCGGCGGCGACCCGATACGGGGGCTGGGCTTCTTGGAGCTGCTGGACATGTTCGAGCGTGATCGCGAGACCGACGGCGTGGTCCTGATCGGGGAGATCGGCGGCTCCGACGAGACCGAGGCCGGCTGCTGGTCCAAGCAGCACATGTCCAAGCCGGTGGTCGCCTTCATCGCCGGCCAGACCGCCCCGCCCGGCAAACGCATGGGCCACGCCGGCGCGATCATCGGCGGCAAGGACGACACCGCCCAGGCCAAGATCGAGGCGCTGCGCAATTGCGGCGTCCAGATCGCCGAGAGCCCCGCCGACATCGGGGCCACCATGGCCAAGGCCCTGGGTGTGTGACGGTCGGACGTTCACGCCCCGAGAGTCGCCAGCGCAAGACTACAGCCAGCACGACGCGAGCTGGGATCACGTCCTCAAGGGACTGAAGACGCTCGTGGAGGGTCAACCGCCGGACCGCCTGTCGTGGTGATCGGCTCCGAGGTCTGAATCAGTTCGGGTTCGCCAGGAGCTTCTGGAGGTTGCGGCGGCGGCGGGGGTTCTGGATGCGGTCGAGCTCGCGCTGGATGAGGCTGCGGGTGTGGGCGGCGCCGAAGGCGGCGGTCAGGTGCGGGGCCAGCCGCGCGACGTCGGCATCGACCTGGCACCGGCGGATCGAAGACTGCACCATGATGAGCACGTCGTCGTCGGCGAAGCGAAGCCGCGGACCCATGAGGTGCCACAGCATGTCCCGGTCGACGGGATCGGGGGCTGGCAGGGCCGCCCATGCCCGGCAGAACTCCTCGGTCAGCCGCGCCCGGAACAGCGGCCCCATCGCGCCCGCCGCCGCGGCCTCCGCCAGTCCGTCCTGAGCGGCGAGCTGCCACAGCCTGATCGCGACATCGTCGGCGCCGAGCAGGTCGAGCGTGGCCATCGCCTGCGACATGGCGACGCCGGTCTTGTCGGTGGCGGCCTGCCGCATGAGCGTCTTGGCGTGCTCGTTGACGTCGATCCGGTCGGCGTCGCCGGGCGGGGGCGGAGCCAGACGCGGCGGGCGCGGCAGCAGCGGTGAGCGGCAGATCATCAGGGGGTCGCCGATCGTCTGGATCTTCCACGGCGGGCTGTCGTCCCATTTGCGTCCCGCCACGAGAAAGGGCACGAGGTTGACGCAGCGGTCCACGAAGAACTTCGGCGGGATGAAGCCGGCCAACCGCGGCTCGTCCACCGAGCCGAGGTAGGCGTACACGCCATGGGCCAGCCACTGCCCGCCGATGGTGCCCGCGGCGGCGGGCGCCTTGAGCGAGAAGCTGTGCGTGAAGTGCAGGGCCAGCGGCCGGTTGAGCACGGGAACGTCGCCGCAGTAGACGCGGTCGTCGCGAAGGGCGAACGCGGTCGACTCACCGCCACTGTTCATCACGAGCACGTCGGTGGAGACCCCTCCCGGCAGCACGTTGCCCAGCCAGGACTGCACCGTCGTCTGGTCGCCGTCGAAGGTGCTCACCTCGAAGGCGCGGGCGTCGAGCAGTCGCGCCGCCTCCTCCATGCCGTAGGCCCCGACGACCGCCGGATCGGCGTAGGTGTCGTAGAGCCAGAAGCGGCTGCGATCGAGAAACAGCGCACTCATCGCCGCGTACGCGCAGCGGATCTCGCCGCCGAAGATCCAGCCGGTGAAGGCGTAGCGCTGCCCGGCCGGGCCGCGGCCGAGCAGGTCCGTGACGGCGCGGATCTCCTCGGAGTCCGCCCCGGAAGCGATGTCGGCGCGGCCCGCGACGTCGCGGCACAGGGTGATCGTGTCGATCGCGTCGCCGACGCCGGCGTGCGGGTCGCCCGCCTCGACCACGAGGCGATCGACCGCCGCCCGCAGCCGGCGGAGGCCGCCCGGCTCCAGAAGCTGGTTGGGCCCGCCGAAGGGCTCATCGAGCCAGGCCAGGGGCTGGCCGTGCCCGGCGGCGAGGGCCACCGCCGCCGTCCACGCCGGGTCCTGCAGCGAGGTGATCACCACGCCGGGCGGGACATGGTTCGCCCGAGCGAAGACCTCGGCCGGCGTGTCCGTCCGCGGGTCGCCGCCCCAGGTGGTGAGCACGACCGACTCCAGCCGCCGGCGATCGGCGACGCCGCCCGCCGGCGATCGGCGAATCACCTGCGCCGGCTCAAACCGCCGGATGAACATCGGCGCGAAGTGGTCGTCCTCCAGGAGCACGGGCCAGCGTCCGCGTGGCGACCAGCGCGACAGCTCGTCCAGGTACGTCGCGGCGTCGGGGACGAGCACCACCTGGTCCACGACGGGAAACGCACGATGCACCATCTCCACGCGGCCGCCGAGAGCGATCGCCCAGTGAACGTCGTCCTGCCCGGTCGCGGGCGCCGCGACGATCAGGATCACGACCGCCAGCGTCTTGGGAGCACGACAGGGCATGGGCCGAATTGTAGAGACGTCACAGACCGGGCTGCCGCAGCGGGTTGAGGGCGATGTTGTCACGGCCGAGGACGAGCAGATCGGCGATCTGCACGGCTTCGGCGAACGACTCCCGCGCCTGCTCGACGTCGACACAGCCGGGCAGGACCTTGCCCTGATCGAGGTGCTCGGTTGTCGCCACGGCATCGCCGCAGATGAGCACGGTCGCTCTCGGCAGCGACAGCAGCAGTCCGCACGTCCCCGGCGTCACGCCCGGCAGGGGAAAGAGATCCACGCCCCGCACCAGCTGGTCCGGCGCGGGCCGACAGCGGCTCAGCGTGTCGAGGTCGTCCTGCAGACGCGCGGCCAGCTCGTCGTCGCCGCCGCGCACGGCGTCATCGTGCTGCGACCCGGCGGCGGCCCGGACCGCCTCCAGCTCCGGCTCGTGGACGAGCCAGGTCGCGTCCTCGAAGACCGCCAGGGCGCGGCGGTGCAGCGGGTCGGCCGAGGTGAGAAAGACGTGCGTGATCTCATCGGGCCTGATCCGGCTGCGCTCCCCCATCCGCGCCAGCAGCGCCGCCGGCGGCAGCGACGGGTCGATGAGGATCTTCGCCGACTCCGCCACCACCAGCGTCGTGGTCGCATGACCCGTGCGCACATCACCGAGCTCCTCGCCCCACAAGGGGTGAGCGCCCAGCGTGCCGATCGATATCACCCGATACTCCACGACCCCTCATCGCTCATGACTAGTGGCACTCTCACTCGACGAGCTGGTCCTTGGCCAGTCGCCCAAGCGGATTGGAGGGATCGTCCCGCTTGAGCTTGAGCCGATCGATGACCACGCGGGGAACGATGGTCTCGAGCCGATCGAGCGACCCGCCCAGCGCCGCCACCTGCTTGATGAGGCTGGAGCTGGTGAAGGCGAAGGACTCCCCGGTCACGATGAAGACGGTCTCGATGCCGGCCACCTGCCGGTTGGTGATGGCGAGCTGGCACTCGTTGGCGAGGTCCGTGATGTTCCGGATGCCGCGGAGGATCGCCGCCGCCCGCACGTGCCGGGCGAAGTCGACGGTCAGCCCCGCGTAGTGATCCACCTGCACCGGGGCGCCGTCGGGATCGCCGGCGACCATCTCGTCCACCAGCTCGCGGGCCATCTCCAGCCGCTCCTCGGACGAGAAGAGGGCCGGCTTTTCCGGGTTGTCGCCGATGGCCAGGACGACGCGGTCGAAGAGCCGCCGCGCCCGGCTGAGCACGTCGAGGTGGCCGAGGGTTATGGGGTCGAAGGAGCCGGCGTAGAGGGCCAGGTGGGTCCGGGGAGCGGCCATGATCCGCGATTCTACGGGGTGCCTCCGGGTTCCGCGCGGCGCGTGACCGTCTCAACCCGTCCAGACGGACCCCCCCGGCGGAAAACAGACGGCCGGTGGTTGTTCGCGGGCCGGTGAATTGGATGCTTGGTGTGAATGGGTGGTTACGAGCCCTGGATCGGCCCCGGATCGGTTTGCCTCCCCGTTCGGGGCCATTTCACCCCAAGCCGCGGCATTTGGTGGTTTGGAAATAGATACGGCCCCGCCTTACGGCGGGGCCGTTCTTGTTTAATCATAGCGCTCCGTACGGCCCTCCGGGCCGACACTCGCTCCAGTACGACCCGGCGAATTCATTCGCCGGGTCTGATCGTGCGCACAGTGACGCGCTCCGTTCGGCCTCCGGCCGACACTCGCTGGCTGGTTTGAGCGCTCCGTACGGCCCTCTGGGCCGACAC
>JBFGEG010000060.1:0-22396 GCA_041580235.1 Phycisphaerales bacterium | reverse complement strand
GCTCGATCGCCGTCGACGGCGTCTCGCTCACGGTGGCGTCGCTGGGCGACGCGTGGTTCGAGGTGGCGCTGATCCCGACCACCATCGAGCAGACCACGCTGGGCGCCGTCGACGTAGGGGACCGCGTCAATCTGGAGACCGACTGCATCGCCAAGACGGTGGTGAGCTGGTTGAAGCGAATGAACGTCGATGTCACGATCGGTCGCTAGGCCGCGATCTTGTCGGGGGCGGGCTCGGCAAGAACCTCCGGTCCGGCGTGCATGCAGACAAGCGTGAGGTCGTCGATCTGGTGCAGCGACCCGGACTGCACGTCGAGACGGCGGCAGATGGTCTCGATCACGGCCTGCGGGCTCTCGGCGGTATCCAGCCGCAAAAACTCTTCGCGGTACTTGCTGGTGGGCAGGCGGTGACGCTCGCCGTCCTTTGGAAACGCCTGCTCGAAGCCGTCGGTGTACAGCAGCAGGCGGTCGCCGGGCTCGAGCTCGACCTCGACCTGGTCATAGACTTCATCGTCGAAGACGCCCAGCAGGCCGCCCGAGGTCTCCAGCGCGCTTGCGCGGCCGTCGGCGTGCACCAGGAAGGGCGGAGGATGTCCCGCCGACGCCAGCGCCATGCGGCGGGTGCGGCAGTCGACCACGGCGTAGACGGCGGTGGCGAACCGGCTGGGGTCGATCCGGCGGCCCAGCATCTGCTCGTTGAGCCGGCCCAGGACCTCCTTCGGGTCGAGGATCTGCCACGATGTCCCCACCTGGACCTTGGTCGTCAGCGACCGCGAGATGACCATGGTCATGAGGGCCGCCGCCACCCCGTGGCCCACGGCGTCGGCGATGAACAGCCCCAGGTGATCGTCGTCGAGCTGTACGACGTCGTAGATGTCGCCGGAGACGTACTGGGCGGGCCGCCACAACGCGGCCACGGACACGCCGTGGACGTTGGGAAGCTCACGGGGCAGGATCTCCCGCTGAGCCTGCGCGGCGAGCTGGAGCTCCTCGTGCAGGCGAGTGACCTCGTCGCCGAGGCCGCCGTGCGTGAGCCGACTCACGACGACGTCGCGGCGCAGCAGGTTGACCTCCTGCTGTCGATGGAGCATGCCGTGCAGTCTCGCGCACAGGATGTTCCCCGACGTGGTGCGGGCGTCGATGAGAACGTTGGTGCTCTCGAAGACGCTTCCGGGGCGCGGGGACTTGTCAAGCAGGGCCATCGCCGGAACGTGCAGCTCGTCGAGCAGCGACAGGGGTCGGACGATCGCCGTGTGGCGGGCTTCCGCGTCCGCGATGATCACCACCGCGTCGAGCTGCTCGAGGGCGGTCTGGTCGAGGTCAGACAGGTCGATCAGCGAGATCTCGGCCTCGGGCCTGATGTTCCACGACCCGGTCAGACGCGCTCGGATCGACCGGGCTTCGGATTTGAGCCCGGCGCACGCGACGACCGCAATGTTCCAGTAGTCCATCGGCCACCCCAGTGCGGGCGGCTGTACCGGTGACCGCCGGCGACAACCCGCCGCTTGGTCATCGGCCTAGCGGGCGAGAGCCTTGAGGCGGGGCAAGTCGAGCTCGATCTTGTCGTCGAAGCCGATGCCGAGTCGGTCGATCGTGCCCGGCTGCAGCTCGATCGCGAACTGCGCGGGGTAGACGCTCGGATAACTGGCCAGACGTGCCCGATAAGCCGGCTCGCTCTCACCATCGCGCCGCGGCGGCTCGACCGTCATCTCGTGCACCGCGGTAACCCGACCCTTGGGGTCGAGAAAGACGAGATCGATGTCGGTGAGGCAGTAGCCCATCCAGAACGATCGGATCGCCGGCTCCGGGAAGATGAAGATCATGCCCCCGTCGGGGGGAATCTCGGTGCGCCCCATCAGCCCGCGGACGCGGGCGGTATCGTCGGCGGCGACCTCCAGGTGAAAGCGCTCGCCCGTGATCTCCACGACCACCGTGCCGGGGTCACCACGCAGGCCCTCGCAACCGGCGGCGGCCGCGCCGATCAGCGCGGCGAGGATCAACAGGGCTGGGCGGCGGCGATCCATCGGTGCCGAGTATACGGTTGCGCGGCGGGGGTCCTGTGGCACGGCCGTCGGCGTCCCGCCCGTGCGAGAGTCATTTCGTGGCCGTACCGCGCGGCGGGTGTCGTCTCGTCCGTTCGTTGCCGCTGCGCCCGGGTCGGAGCCGGCGTCGGCCCTACGCCTCTTTGCCCGCCGGCAGGCAGCTGTCGCTGGAGCGGGCGAGTGAGAAGTCACGCTCGGTCAGGCCACCGGCGTCGTGGGTCGTCAGGGTGAGCGTCACCTTGTTGTACCGGATCATGATGTCCGGGTGGTGCTGCATCTGGTCGGCGAGGGCCGCCACTCGATTGGCGAAGGCCATGGAGCCCGCGAAGTCGTCGAACCCGAACGTCCGCTGCAGCGCGTCGCCGTTGAGCGACCACTGCGGCAGTTCGGCCACGTACCGCTTCACCTGTTCTTCGCTGAGCTTCTCCATGGCCGTCCTCCCTTCAGGATTGGCCGCACTATAGCGTCAATGCCCGATTCCTGGGGAGTCAAGAGAACACCCGTTGCGCGGTCTACCCCAACGTCTCCCGGACCAGCTTGGCTCGGGCCTCGCGACGCTGGTCGGGACTCAGCTTCGCGCCGACGTGCAGCTGCAGGTGGGCGGTCTGAATCTGCAGCAGCAGGCGGTTGATGTCGTTGAGGTCGAGATCCTGGATGCGTCCGAGGTGCACGCCGAGCCGCAGGCGGCTCAGCAGCTTCATGGCCTCCTCGGCCCCGAGCAGGCGGGCCGCACGCAGGATGCCCAGGGCGCGATGGATGCGGTCGTCGAGCAGCGTCGGGTTGCGCTCGACCAGCAGCCGCCGGGCGTGCTGCTCGTAGTCGATGATCTGCGGCAGCACCCGGTTCTGAAACTCGTTGAGCAGCTCCTGGTCGGTGCGGCCCAGGGTGATCTGGTTGCTGACCTGGTAGAAGTCGCCGGCCGACTCGGAGCCCTCGCCGTAGTAGCCGCGAACGGCCAGGTGCAGGTCCTTGGCGGCCCGGCGGACACGGTCGATCTCGCCGGTCAGCTTCAACGCCGGCAGGTGCATCATGACCGACAGCCGCACGCCGGCGCCCACGTTGGTGGGGCACGCCGTGAGATATCCCCACCGCTGCGAGAAGGCGTAGTCCAGCCGGCTCTCGACGGCGTCGTCCACTTCGTTGATGCGGTCGACGAGCTGCGGCAGCCGGCGCCCCGGCGCCAGCACCTGCATTCGCAGGTGGTCCTCCTCGTTGACCATGATGCTGAGCTTCTCGTCTCCGGACACGGCGACCGCGCGGGGAAAGTCTGCCTCGGCCAGGTGTCGCGAGATCAAGTGCCGCTCCATGAGCACCTGGCGATCGCGGGAGGTCGACTGCGCGAGGTCCACCCAGATCATGCCGTCGGCGAGGTCGCTGTTGAGCACGACCTGCTGGGCGATCTTGAGGATCTCGATCCGCTGCGTGTCGTTGGCGCGGCCCACAAACGGAAACCCGGCGATGTTGCGGGCCAGCCGCACCCGGCAGCTCATGACCACGTCTGTGTCGGGGCCGTCTTCGCTCAGCCAGGGACCGTGTGAGGAGAACTCCATGAGTCGAGGGCCCTTGGTCAGCCGTCCCCGGCCGCGGGTGCGTCGGTGGCGTCGTCGACGGCGCCGACGTTGAGGTTCCGCAGGCGGTCCCGCAGCTGCGCGGCCCGCTCGTACTGCTCCGCCGCCACCGCCTGGTCCAGCTCCTTGACGAGCTCCTGGACGAACAGCTGCCGGTCCACGGAGGCCCCCGCCCGGCGGGGTGTCTTGCCCCGGTGATGCGTCGCGCCGTTCTGCGCCCGTTCGATGAGCGGGGTGAGCTGCTCCTCGAACGCCTGGTAACACTCGGGGCAGCCCAGCGTCCCGGCCTGGCGAAAGCGGGCGAAGGTCATGCCGCAGTTGGAGCAGGTCTTGCGCGACCGGGCCTTCGCCTTGGCCTTGTCGGCCTGGGAGATGACGAACTGCGTCAGCAGCTGATTGATCGGCTGATACGTGGGCATTGACACGCCGGCTTCCTGGGCGTGCTCCTGGCACAGGTGAATCTCGGCCTTGACACCGTTCTTGACGGTGACCTCGTGCACAACCGCCGGCTTGTCACAATGGTCACACTTGGGGGGATTCATGCTTCGGTTTGATCCTATTCCGCAGCAGCGTGCCGCGGCGAGCGCCCGCCGGCACTTTCTCCAACGGGCGTCTTCAATTGATCGGCGTCGATGACGTCCGGGCTCGATTGGAACCGTGACTTTGCAGCGTCGCCTCCTCCGTCGCCGCCGCGTGGATCGCGGGCAGCGGTCGCAGCAGGGCATTCATGTCGTCCAGGGGCTGGCAGGTCGCGGCGTCGGACACGGCCTGCTCCGGCCGCGGGTGACTTTCGATGAACACGGCGTGCACGCCGGCCGCCACGGCCGCGCGGGCCAGCAGCGCCGCTCGATCGGGACGACCCCCGCTCGTCCGTGTCTCGCCGCCGGGAAGCTGCGTCGAGTGCGTGACGTCGAAGCAGACGGGGCAGCCCAGGTCCATCAGGTCACCGAGCCCGACGAAGTCGTTGACGAGACGGTGATAGCCGAAGAATGTGCCGCGCTCGGTGAGCATCATTTGCGCACAGCCGCTCTCGGTGAGCTTGGTCACGGCGTGACGCATCTCCGACGGCGACATGAACTGTCCCTTCTTGACGTTGACCGGCTTGCCGGTGGCGGCGCACGCGTGCAGCAGGTCGGTCTGACGGCACAGAAAGGCCGGAATCTGAAGCAGGTCGACCACTTCGGCGACCACGCGGGCCTGGGCGGGCTCGTGCACATCGGTCGTTATCGGAACGCCCAGCTCGCGGCGCAGACGCGCGAGCTCGCGCAGCCCGTCGTCCATTCCGGGCCCGCGCGGGGAGTGAATGCTGGACCGGTTCGCCTTGTCGAAGCTCGCCTTGAAGATGTACGTCATGCCCAGCGCGTGGCACATATCCCGAAGCGTCGTGCCGACTTGCGAGTTGATCTGCGGTGTCTCCAGAACGCACGGTCCGGCGATGACGGCCAGCGGCTGGCCCTCGCCGATGGTCACCGGCCCGATGGTGCAGGTCGCGCTCATGGCCATAAGCCTATCCGTCCCCACCGCGCCGGGATTGCGCGGGGCCGTACGCCCGGCGGCTGCGTCTGACGGGTCGCATTGCAGCAAAAGCACACTGCTCAACAAGAGCGAGCCGATAGAGAGCGGGCACATGTTTTCGGTGGAACTGGCCCGGGGGAATGCCGAAAATGTAAGTGTCTGCACTTCCTGAGTTTGCGCTATACTTTCCCCCGGAGAGCACCATGGGGCACATGCCACGAGAGCCTGAAGCGTTCGGCGAGCACGTGGCGCGGATTCTCAAACGCCAGTATCCCGACCGCACCGTCGAGCTGGCGGGGCCGCTGGACCTGGTGCTCAGCGGCAAGCACCTGGGGCTGGAGAATCTCTACCGCATGGTCCTGCACGAGCCGGACCGCGGCGTGGAGCTCGTCGAGAACTATCTGGAGCGTCTCATCGAGGGCGACACGCTGTCGTCGATGCCGCTGCCGCTGTCCGTGGCCAAGCCCCGGATCATGCCCCGCATCCAGCCCACGTCGATCTTCGAGCATCTCGATCGCGAGCAGGTTGCGCACGTACCCTTCGTCAATGACACGGTCGTGGTGTTCGTGCTCGACATGCCGCAGATGACGGTGAGCATCACCGTCGAGCAGATGCTCCGGTGGGGCCTCCAGCTCGAGGACCTCGACGACATCGCCCGCCGCAACCTCGACGGCTACGCCCCCGATCTGCAGATCCAGCTGGTCGACTCGTCCGAGGGCGGGCGAGCCGCGATCGTCTCGCGTCAGGACGGCTACGACGCCGCGCGTCTGCTGCTGGAGTCGCTTCACCACCGCCTGGCCCCGGAGCTGCACGGCGACTTCTACGTGGCCGCTCCCGCCCGCGACATGTTCCTGGCCATGACCTGCGACCCCGACGATTTCGTCGAGCGGCTGCGCGACCGCATCAAGCGCGAGTACCGCCGGCTGCCGTACCCGATCACGGCCGCGCTGTTCGTGGTCACCCGTGACGGCGTGGCGGGGACGAAGGCCGCCTAGGCGGTCTTTGGGATTGGATTAGGGATAGGGTTTCCGCTGGCACGCGGCGCTATTCTTCTGTGCCCGCCTCTCACCCCTCACCCGTCCACCCCCTTGATCCTCCTCCTCGACAACTACGACTCCTTCACCTACAACCTGGTGCAGCGGATCGGCGAGCTTGATCCGTCGATCGACGTACGGGTCGTTCGCAACGACAAGATCACCGTGGACGAGGCGGTGGCGCTGCGGCCCACGCACCTGCTGCTGTCGCCGGGTCCGTGCACGCCGCGGGAGACGGGCGTGTGCCCCGATCTCGTCCGCGTGTTCCGCGGCCGGATCCCGATCCTGGGCGTGTGCCTGGGGCACCAGACGATCGCGGACGTCTACGGCATGACCGTGCAGCGGCACACGGTGCTCATGCACGGCAAGACGTCGGAGATCCACCACGACGGCCGCGGCATCTTCGAGGGACTGGCGAATCCCTTCACCGCCACCAGGTACCATTCTCTGATCGTGGGCCGCGAGACCATCGGCGACGAGTTCGAGCGCAGCGCCTGGACGGCCGACGACGAGGTCATGGGGCTCCGCTGGACCGGGGGCGGGCCCGACGATGCACCCCTGGACGGCGTGCAGTTTCATCCGGAGAGCTTTCTCACCGTGGAGGGTCCGGCGCTGCTGGCGAACTTCCTTGGATTGCCGAGACCGGCCCGGTCCCCCGTCTGATGCGTGGCCTCACCGGCATCCTGCTGACCCTGATCGCGTCGCCCGCCCTGGGCCAGCCCGGCGTCCCCGTCGAGGTCGTGCGTGACGTCGTGTACGGCACCGCCGCCGGCGTCGACGGCCGACCGGTGACCCTGACGCTCGACGCCGCCTTTCCGAAGGAGTCGGGCGACCGATTGCTGCCGGCGGTCATGTTCATCCACGGCGGCAGCTATCACCGCGGCTCGAAGGGGGCCGGGCTGCCCCTGGTCAAGGCGATGGCCGAGGGCGGGTACTTTGCGGTCTCGATCAGCTACCGACTGGCCGACGTCGCCCCGTTCCCCGCGGCGGTGCACGACGGCAAGGCGGCCGTGCGATTCCTGAGATCGAATGCGGGTGAGCTGGGCATCGACCCCGACCGCATCGGGCTGGTGGGTCACTCCGCGGGCGGGCATCTCGGCGCGCTGCTGGCCACGTCAGCCAACGACGGCGCCCTCGAAGGCGACGCGGCCCCGGTCGGCGCGGCCGCGGTGGCGTGCGTCGTCGTCATCTCCGGTCCGGTTGACTTCATCCTGTACCGGCGGCGACCGACGGCCCTGACCCGGTGGCTGGGCGCCGACGAGGCGCTCTACCGGCGGCACGCGGCCGAGGCGAGCCCGCTGAGCTACGTCGACCCGCGGGATCCGCCGACGCTGATCGTGCACGGCACGCGGGATCGGCTCGTGCCCCTGGAGCACGCCGAGATCCTGCGCGACGCGCTCTCGGAGGCCGGCGTCGACGTCGAGCTGATGGCGGTGGAGGGGGCGGGTCACGACGTCCGCCGCCCGGAGGTCTACGCGACGATCGCCGCCTTTTTTGACAAGCACCTCGGCGGTCGAGCCGCCGAGGTCCTGCCTGCGAGCATGATCAGAGCCGCGATGGAGCGTCTAGGCTTGCCGGCGCCGGCGACCCGCCAGGACACCGAAGGCCGCCAGTAGCGGCAGCCCGCCGGGCGCGGGGATGAGCTCGAGCTTTCCCGTGACCTTCGCGCTGGCGCCGGAGGACAGCTCGAAGTGAAGCCGCACGCCCATGTTCGTCGCGCTGGCCTGGTCTGCCTTGACGCCGTCCGGAATGCCGAATTCATCGGAGGCCGTCTCGACCGGGTCCGCCGTGAGCGAGAACGCATCGCTCGTCCAGAGGAGTCCGTTGGGCTGCTGGATACCGTTGATGAACGGTGTGTAGATCTGAGAGCCCGTCGGCGCCGAGAGCATCGCCAGCTCGCCCGCCGAGCCCGTGAGGGCCGCGCCAACCGTGCCCCGGATGAGCGGCTTGGCGACCGGCGGTATCACCGGCAGCGTCACCGTGAGATCGTAGGTGACGGCGGCGGCGTAGGTGTTGGTCACGGCCATCTCCGCCACCACGAACGCGAGAACATCGCCGTTCCCCGCGACGCCGTCGGCCGGTGCGTCGTTGTAGACGACGTTCCAGGCCAGCGTCCATCCCCCCGCGGCATCCTCGACCTCGCCGGCGTACTGCCAGCCGACGTACGTCTGGTCGGAGATCGAGTGCTCGCCGTAGACCGGCGGTGCGCCACCCAGGATCGTCGGCACGTTGGCGTCGTCGGACGCGTCCCAGATCATCGCGATGTCGGGGATGTTCGCCTGGGCAACACCCGGCATCAGTACGGCGGCGGCCAGCGCTGCCGTGGACACGGCAAGCGGCTGCGAATCGGCAGACATTTCTCTTCCCCCCTTGTTGGCTCTCTTCTCGTTCCATCACCCGGGGCCGATGGGGTTCGCCCATCGGCACGCGCTCGGGTCCGCGCGTGACGATCATGAACGTAGCACCGGTCAGGCGACACGCAAAAGGAATCCGGTCTTTTGGTGCCATTCGACGCCGCCGGCGGTGGCCGGGCGTCCCATATCCCGCGCGGCCGCCGGTTATGGCACGATCGAGACCTTGATCCCGCCGCGGGTTGCTGCCATCATGCCCCCGCCGTGAACACTGATCTCCAACCCAAGGCCCTCGCCCGCGGCACTCTCGCGTCGATCGATGACGGGCAGCTCGTGCTGGCGGTGGACCACACCGACTACCGCATCCAGCTTGCGATGACGGTGCCCGCGGGCGAAATCGACGTGCCCGTGGGCAAGCGGATCAAGGGCGTGATCCATGCCACCGCGTTGCGTATGCATCCGGCGCGAGGTGGGGGCCGCTTCATCGAGCCGGTGTGGGGGGCGCCCCGGATCGTGGCGGGGACGGTGGTCACCGTGGACGAGGCGAACCGGCGGGTGCTGGTCGATGCCGGCGTGCCCATGTGGGTGACCGCGCCGCCGGGCCAGGACTTCTCCGTGATCGGCGAGGGCGAGCTCGTCAATTTCTACGTGGAGAGCGGCGCCACGTTTCGCCCCGTCATTCAGCCCTGAGGGCTTTTCGGGTGCTTGTGTCTTGACCGCGATTCCATGCGGCGGTGATACTGGCCGTCGCACGCCGTCCCTGGAAAGCGGAGCAACCAAGATGATGATCGTCCCCACGAGCGGATTGCTGTTGGCTGCATTGGTGTTCACCGGTACGGACTCCAGCCCGGGCAAGATCGGCCACTGGGCGCCGCCCCAGAAGTGGCCGGTGATCGCGATCCACGCGGCCCTGCTGCCGACGGGCAAGGTCCTGCACTACTCGTACGGCTCGCCCGGATCGTCGGCAGTCCTGTGGGACCCGTCGAGCGGGGTGTTCACGCCGGTGAACTTCACCCAGAACATCTTCTGCAGCGGTCTCTCGCTGCTTCCCGACGGCTCGCTGTTTCTGACCGGAGGCACGCTGCCGGGCTGTAACTTCACCGGAAGCCCCGAGACCAACGCCTTTGACTCCTTCGGCCAGTTCTGGACCCCGACGGGCACCATGGTCGACGGCCGCTGGTATCCCACCAACATCGCGCTGGGCGACGGGAGCACGCTCATCGTCTCCGGCCTGGACCTCGTGTGTGAGACCAACCCGATCATGGAGCGGTACACGCCAGGCTCCGGACTCACCGTAGTTCCCAGCGGCGAGCTGGTCACGGCGCTGTATCCGCGTCTGCACCTGCTCACGACGGGCGACGTCGTCCGCGTCGGCCCGGAGTCGGCGACGCTTCGGTTCAATCCCGACTCCGGCGACCCCTGGCAGTTCGTGGCCAGCATGCTGAGCTGGCGGTGCCAGGGAACGAGCGTGCTGCTTCCCGGCCGCACCGACCAGGTCCTGACCATGGGCGGCGACTGCCCCGACACGGGCACCGCCGAGATCATCGATTTCACCGTGCCCAAGCCGCAGTGGACGTCGACGGGCTCGATGAACCACCCCCGCGCCCACGCCGATGCGCTGATCCTGCCGGACGCGACGGTGATGGTGGCCGGCGGCGGGACGGAAGAGCTGTACGGGATGCCCGTGCTCATCCCCGAGCGCTTCGATCCCGACACCGGCACGTGGACCGAGCTGGCGGCCCACGCCTACGGCCGGATGTATCACGCCACGACGGTGCTCCTGCCCGACGGGCGGGTGCTGCTGGCGGGCCAGGACTCCGGGCTCAGCTCGTTCTCCGGCGAGATCTACTCCCCGCCGTACCTGTTCCAGGGGCCGCGCCCGGAGCTGCTGGCGGCGCCGCAGCGGATGTCCTACGGCCGCCCGCTCTCGCTGGCCACGACCGACACGGCCGAGATCGGGGCGGTGGCCCTGATGGCACCTTCGACCGTCACGCATTCCGTCAACTCGACTCAACGCTACGTCGGCCTCGATTTCGAGGTGCTTCACGGAAGCGCCTTGCGGGTGACC
Organism: Phycisphaerales bacterium; assembly: GCA_041580235.1. Classification (GTDB taxonomy): domain Bacteria; phylum Planctomycetota; class Phycisphaerae; order Phycisphaerales; family SM1A02; genus JADFOJ01. The sequence goes on along the minus strand of JBFGEG010000060.1, from coordinate 11,819 downwards.
GCGCCCCTCAACGGCAACCACGCGCCGCCCGGGTATTACATGCTGTTTGTCGTGAACCAGGCGGGCGTGCCGGCGGTCTCGGAGTTCATCCAGGTCGGTTTCTGGCCGGAGGGCGACATCGACGGCGACGGGCTGGTGACGATCCTGGACTTTCTCCTGGTGCTGGGCAACTGGGGGCCATGCGCCGGGTGCAACGCCGATCTCGACGGCGACGGCGAGGTCGGGATCTTCGAGTTCCTGACGGTGCTCGGCAACTGGTCGTGACCGGGCCGGAGAGGATCTAGCCCGGGCCGGTCTTGTGCAGCCCGCGGATCATTCGGTCGAACTCGCGGGCGTTTTCCTCGACGGTGGCGGTGTCGCCCGCGAACCGGATGTAGACGTTGCCGACGGGTGCTTCGACGATGGCGGCGATGAACGTCTGATTCGGCGTGTACCACGTCGCCCCCATCTTCATCCACGAGCCGGCCAGCTCCACCAGGGTGACCGGCATACCGTCGGCCTCGAAGCGCTCGACCATCGGCTCGACGAGGTTGCCCTCGGCGTCGGGCTCGAACTGCTCCTGCCACCGGTCGATGTTGGCGTCGACGGTGCCGCCCTGGTGGGGGCCGAAGTAGAAGACCACGATGTGGGCCGCCTCGTTGCCGTCGCGTCCCGGCACGATGAAGGTCGTGACCCGCATCGTTCCCTGGGGCGGGTGCTCGATCCACGTGGCCGGCTTGGGGGCGGCGAGGCCCAGGAACTTCGCCATCTTCGGGTCGTCGGAGGGCTGCCAGACGGGCGGCGTGGGCGACGCCGGGGCGGTGGTCGCCGTCTGGTCGGGAGCGGTGGTCGGGGTCCCGGCGGGGGTGGTGGACGGCGTCGGGGGTGGATCCGCCAACGCGTCCGGCGTCGGCGCCGGCGTCACGGTCTCGGTCGCCGCCGGCGTGCTGGCGGCCGGTTGCCGCTCACAGCCGGCCGCCGCCACGAACCCGGCCACGATGGTCAGAACCGCTCGGAATCGCATGAATCGCATGAATCGCATGGTGCAATCGTACACTGCCTCGCGTGCTCGATCTTCGCAACGCCAGGATCTGGACGGGAGACCCGCACCGGCCGTGGGCGACGTCGCTGACCATGGCCGGGGGGCGGGTCGCGAGCCTCGACGAACCCGCCGACGCCGCCCGGGTCATCGACGCCGGGGGCCGCACGGCGGTGCCCGGTCTCGTCGACGCCCACGTGCATCTGATCATGGGCGGCGAAGCCCTGGGCCGGCTCGACCTTTCGGGTGTGCGGTCACGCGACGAGTTCGAGGCGGCCATCGCCGCGCGGCACGAGCAGCTTCCGCCGGGTCGCTGGCTCATCGCCCACGGCTGGTCCGAGGAGAACTGGGCCGGCCGGGCGGTCCCCGACAAACGCTGGCTGGCGTCGGCCTCGCGACCGGTCGTGTGCCACCGCCAGGACCTGCACGCGGCGCTGGTCAACGACGCGGTGCTGGCCCGGTGCGACACGTCGCACGACCCGCCCGGCGGACGCATCGAGCGCGATCCCGCGTCCGGCGAGCCCACGGGGCTCATGGTCGAGGCGGCGGCGTGGACGCTCGTCAACCCGCTCGTGCCCCGGCCCGAAGTCGCGGAGCAGGGCCGGGCGCTGATGGCGGCCCAGACGCACCTGTTTCGCCACGGGGTGACCACGGTGGGCACCATGGAGTACGCGCGCACCGTACGCGAGGTCTTCGAGCCCGCCCGCGGACGGCTGCGTCTTCGGTGCCGCGTGATCCTGCTCGACCGCGGCTGGCCGATGGACTTCGAGTTCGGCCGCCGCTTCGTCGCCGACGAGCACCTGGCCGTCATCGGCTACAAGACCTTTATTGACGGCACCCTCGGCTCGCGCACGGCGCGGATGTTCGCCGACTATGCCGACGACCCGGGCAACCGCGGCCTGATCATCGAGCTGGCGGCCCAGGACAATCTCAACAGCTGGGCCCGGGCGGTGGCCGAGGCGGGCTTCTGCCCGTGCCTGCACGCGATCGGCGACGAGGCGAACCGCATCGCCCTCGACGCCGTCGAGCCGATCAAGGGCCGGAGCCGCTGCCGGATCGAGCACGCCCAGACCGTCGACGAGGCGGACGTTGCCCGCTTTCGCGACGTGATCGCGAGCATGCAGCCGCTGCACAAGGCCGACGACGGCCGCTCCATCGACCGCCGACTCGGCCCCGGCCGGCGGGGTCGGGTCTTCCCGTTTCGACGGCTCCTGGCCGCCGGGGCGCGGCTCGCCTTCGGCTCGGACTGGCCGGTGGTGTCCTGCGATCCGCTGCTCGGCGTGCGGGCGGCCGTCACGGGCCTGACCACCGACGGCGAGCTCTTCGCGCCCGGAGAGAACCTCACCGTGGACGAGACCCTCCGCGCCTACACGGCCGGTGCCGCCCACGCGGTGGGCCTCGACGACGCCGGTGTCCTGCGGCCCGGCGGGCTGGGTGACGTCGTTGTTCTTGATCGCGACCCCTTCGAAGCGGACTGGGTGCGCCGGCCGCCGAAGGTCGTGATGACGATCGCCGGCGGCGAGGTGGTCTACGATGAGCGGTGAGACCATGGGCGAGAAGCTGACACACATCGACGAGCAGGGCCGGGCCCGCATGGTCGACGTGGGCGACAAGGAGCCCGTCAGACGCCGGGCCGTGGCCGAGGGCTTTTTCTGCGCCGCCGCCGGCACCCTGGACCGGCTCGAGGCGGGCGACCTGCCCAAGGGCGAGGCCCAGGCCGTGGCCAGGATCGCGGCCATCCAGGCCGCCAAGCGCTGCGACGAGCTCATCCCCCTGTGTCACACGCTGCCGCTGGACTTGGTCGAGGTGAACTTCGAGCGTGTGGAGCCGCACCGGCTTCGGATCGAAGCCTCGGCGGCCACCACGGCCAGGACCGGCGTCGAGATGGAGGCACTCACCGCGGTGAGCGTCGCGGCGCTGACCCTCTATGACATGACCAAGGCGGTGGACCGCGACCTGCGCATCGAGGACATCCGCCTCATGAGCAAGACCAAAGGCTAGGTTCGGTCCGTCTCCGCGACGGCCCGGCAGAAGGCCCGGATCAGCTGCTCGTCCTTGACGCCCGGAGCCGATTCCACGCCGCTGGAGACGTCCACCCCGAAGGGGCGGACGATCCGGATCGCCTCGGCGACGTTGTCCGGCGTCAGGCCGCCGGCGAGGGCCACGGGCTTTGTGATCCTCGGCATGAGGTCGGCGAGCCGCCGGTGGCTGAACGACTCGCCGCCGCCGCCGGCCGAGCCGTCGATGAGCAGGATCTCCACGCCGTGACAGTCGTTCCAGCGGAGCACCTCCCGCTCGTCGAAACGAAAGCCCTTCATGACGTGCATGGTCCGGGCGAAGACCGCGACCAGCTGCTCGTCCTCGCGGCCGTGCAACTGGAACCACTGACGGGGCCAGCCGTCGATGATGGCCGGATCCGGGTCGCAGACGACGGCCACGGCCATGATCCGCGGCGGCAGCGTGGCCGCGATCGCGCGGGCCTGCTCCAGCGAGAGCGTGCGGGGCGAGTCGGGAACGTCGATGACGAATCCGATCGCCTCCGCTCCCGCGTCCACGGCCACCCTGGCCATCTCGGCGGTGCGGATGCCGCAGATCTTCACGCGGGTGCGCGACCGTCCGGGTGTCACGTGGCCAGCTCCGCCAGCAGCTGGTCGGCGAGCCTCGTCTGGCTCTCGTCACGGAGCCGCGGCCGGACCTGCTCCAGCAGCTCGCGGGCTCGTTGCGGCAGCTTGAGGTGCCGGACATACAGCAGCCCCAGGATCAGCCGCACCTCGTCGGCCCGCCGGGAGCCGGGGTAGCTCTGGATGAGCAGCTCGTAGGCGCGGGCGGCGTCGGCCAGCTCCCCCTGGGCGTACAGCTGGCTGGCCACGTCGAGCTGCCCCTGCTCGGCGAGCACGGTGGCCGAGTAGGCCGTGTCGGGCAACCCGCCGGCGGCCGGATCGAGGATCGCCGTGTCGGGGGCGGGGGCGTCGGCCAGGAGCTCCTGATAGATCGTGGCCGCCTGCTTCACGTCGCCGGCGGCGAGCAGCCGGTTGATCCGGGCCCGCAGCTCGGCGCGACGCTCGTCGCGAGGATCGGGGCGGGCCGCTCGCGCCGCCCGCTTCGCCAGACGCTTGCCGGTGTCCGCCTGGGCGGAATCCCACAGGCCGGCGGGTCCGTCGCGGCTGGCCGCGCGGAACGCGGCCCGCCGCCGGGACTGCGTGAGCAGGTAGAAGACGTCGAACTCCTCACGCTTGAGGAGCTTCGTCGCCAGCAGCGTGAACCCCACCGCAAAGCCGTAGATGTATCCGGCGATGTGCGCCATGTACGCCACGTTGCTGCCGCCGCGTCCCATCACGTCGCCGAGCTGACGCAGGACGTCGATGGCCATGTAGAACCCGATGAACCACAGGGCCGGGATGCTGACGATGCCGACGAAAAAGAAGAAGATGAAGATCTTGATACGGCTTCGGGGAAACAGCGCGAGAAACGCGCCGGTCACGGCCGCGATCGAGCCGCTGGCGCCGATCACGGGGTTCCTGTAGAAGGCCGCGTGAACCAGGGCGGCCACCGTCCCGCCCACCAGGTAGAAGGCGAGAAAGCCGATTCGACCCAGCCGGTCCTCGACGGCCGCCCCGAAGACCCACAGGAAGAGCATGTTGAAGGCAATGTGCAGGATGCCGTGCGGGTCGTGCACGAACTGGTACGAGATGAGCTGCCAGGCCTTGAACGACCCGGGGTCGTAGTGACCGGCCGCCGCGATCGCCTGCGGGTCGAGGAACCCGAAGAAGGAGCCGGCGACGCCGGCGAGATACACCAGCAGGTTGACGACGATCAGGCCCTCGGTGATGACCGGCGTGCGTTTCGGAGGTCGGTCTGTGCGGATCGGGATGAGCATCGGTCCACCTGAGTCTAAGAGGGCGGCACCGGGGGTGTCCTGGGATCGATGAGGGTTCCGTTGAGCACGACGCGATCGATGTACTCGTCACGCCAGGTGTAGATCAGCCTCGCCACCAGGTACCGGTCCGGGGGCAGGCCCGGCCGCAGCACCAGCAGGTCCGCCGAGGCGCCGGCCTCCAGACGCCCCGTGTCCTCGAAACCGAGGACGTCGGCGTTGCCGCGGGTGATGAGGTCCCACGTCTCGGCCGGCGTCGGGACCGGGACGCTTGAGCCGTCCGGGGCCGCCAACGCCCGCACCTTGGCCACCTCGATCATGGCCCGGGCCACCCGGGGCATGGCCAGGTCGGGGCCGGCCGCGACGTCGGAGCCGAGAGCCAGACGCACCCCGCAGCGTCGCGCCGCGTCCAGGTCGAAGAGGCCCGCCTGCAGGAACGTGTTGGCGGTGGGGCAGTGCACGACCGCGCAGCCTCGCTCGGCGATCAGCCGCCATTCGTCGTCGCTCAGGTGAAGGCAGTGCGCCAGCAGCGTGCGCTCGTGCAGGAGCCCGTGGCGGTCGTAGACGCCCGCGTAATGCTCATCGCCGGGGAACAGCTTCCGGACAAGATCGCACTCGCGGCGCGATTCAGACAGGTGCGTCTGCACCACCGCGCCCTCGGCGGCCCGCGCCGCCGCCCGGGCCAGCATGTCATCGCTGCACGCGACGGCGAAACGCGGGTTGACACTCAAGGCAAGCCGGCCCCGCTGCGAGCAGGCAAGACGCGCCAGCTGGCGACCCTCCCCGCCGGTCAGCAGCCACTCCGGCGCGTGGCGGTCGATCATCACCTGCCCGACCACCGCCCGCAGCGGGGCCTCCTGGCCGGCCTTCATGACGGCCGTGACGCCCGCCTGATGGCTCGTCAGGTACCCCGCATAGGCGATCGTGCCGGCGGCGAGCATCCGCCGGTAGGCGTCGCGGACCGCGACACCGGCGAAGGCGGCGTCCGCCCAGAGCCGCTCGGCCGGGAAGACCACCTCGTTCAGCCACGTGAGCAGGTCTCCGCCCTCGCAGCCCGTGATCGAGAGCTGGGGCAGGTGGATGTGGGCGTCGGTGAACCCGGGGCAGATGATTGCGTCGGGGCCGCCCGCGGCGGCCGTCTCCGGAGGCTCGCCGAAGCCCACCTCGGCAATCCTGACGTCCGCCACCCGGACCCAGCCCGGTCGCGGGTCCTGGTCACCACGCGTCAGGAGGCGGCCCTGGAGGATCATGAGAGCGTTTCTCCCCCGTCCCACACGCGTCTTGAGCGGCCTGATTGCCGACCCGACGGGTTCAACGTAGTATCGCACGCGACGGGGCGCTTGCACATTCCGCTCACACCTCGGGGATAAGCCGTGTCCACCGCCGCGTCGGAACCCATGTTCGACAAAGGTCTTGCCAACACCATCGCCGCCGAGTCGGAGATGTCCTTCATCGACGGCCAGAACGGAGTTCTGGAGTACGTCGGTATAGACATCGACGCTCTGGCCCGGAACTCAACATTCGAGGAGACGGTGTACCTGCTGTGGCGGCGGCGCCTGCCCACGAGCAAGCAGCTGGACACCTTCGCCGCCGACATCCGGGCCGAGTACGGTCTGCCGGAGCCGATGTGGGACCTGATCCGGGGCATTCCCAAGGACGCCGGACCCATGCACGCGCTGCGCACGCTGACCTCGGCCCTGGCCCTGTTCGATCCGGAGGCCGACGACGGCTCGCCGGCGGCAAATGAGCGCAAGGGCATTCGCATCCTGGCCAAGGCCCCGGCCCTCATCGCGAACTTCGACCGCCACCGCAACGGCAGGGACTTTCTCAAGCCCGATCCGTCGCTCGACATCGCGACGGGCTTTCTGACCATGCTCAACGGCGAGAAGCCCACCGAGACCATGGCCAAGGCGCTCGACGTGTGCCTCATCCTGCACGCCGACCATGGGTTCAACGCGTCCACGTTCGCGGCCCTGGTCACGATCTCGACCCTCAGCGACATGTACTCGGCCGTGACCACCGCCATCGGGACGCTCAAGGGGCCGCTGCACGGCGGTGCCAACGAGGCGGTCATGCACATGCTCGATGAGATCGGCGATCTCGACAAGGTCGAGGCGTACATCCGCAACCGGCTCGAGCGCAAGGACAAGGTCATGGGGTTCGGCCACCGCGTCTACAAGGCGTATGACCCGCGGGCGACGTACCTCAAGACGTTCGCCAGGAAGCTCGCCGACGACACCGGCAACCAGCAGCTCTACGAGATGAGCGCGAAGATCGAGCAGATCATGCACGACGCGGTGGCGGACAAGGGGATCCTCCCGAACGTGGACTTCTATTCAGCGACCACGTACTACTCGATCGGGCTCGCCATCGACCTCTTCACGCCGATGTTCGTGATGAGCCGCATCGGGGGCTGGGTCGGCCACTGCATGGAGCAGCTCGCCGACAACAAGCTCATCCGACCCCGGTGCGAGTACGTCGGCCCCCATGAGAAGCCGTACGTGCCGATCGCCAAGCGCTGACGGACGAGGTCACGCCGCCCAGGACTGGTTCGACGGGCCGGGCGTCGGGCCCGACAGGGCGAGCTGCTCCAGCTCGTCGCGGGTGAGCCGACGGATCGAGAAGCGGTAGCCTTCGAACAGAGCGATTCCGTAGAAGATCAGATCCACGGGCGAGAACATCGCCTTGGCGATCTCCAGGGCGAGTCCCGGCGTCATGCTCAGAAGGATGTCGGCGAACCCGGCGTCCGCCGTCTCGCCGGCGAGAAACCAGCAGCCGGAGAGGAAGTTTCCGATCGCGCATCCCAGCAGGGCAAGAGCAGCCCCGGCCACCCCGAAGATGGGGTCGATGCCGCGTCCGCCCACCCGCACCATTATGCCGACGAGGAACCCCACGCCCACCGCCATCCAGCCGATCTGGAAGTTTGTGACCACCGTGATCCCCACCCAGATGCCGGCGCCGACGAGGGCCCCGGTCAGCCCGGCCACGATGCCGAGCGGCAGGTGCTGCCGGGTGCGCTGGACGTCGATGAAGTGCTGGAGCTTCGCCGGGTCGATCTCCAGCGCCGGCGCGGTTGCTTTGCCGGGCTCCACGTAATCGAGATCCGGATCGTAGTGCTCGTCCATGGGCATTTCGTCGGCCCGACCGGACGGTGTCCTGAGCGGCAACCGCTCCGATTTGCGCGGGTCGTTTGGTCTGTGCGAGCAGGCTCAGTTCAGCGGTCGTGTTCTGAGCGTCGGCGAGGCGAGCGTAGCGCGGAGGCGATGCTCTAGCGGCTCGTGCGGGCCTGCGCCTTGGGGACCATCTGCGGGTAGATGAGCACCCGGTCGTGGGCCAGCAGCACGAGATCGGCGGCTCCGTCGCCGGTGACATCGGCGATGTACACCTCGCTCGGCTCGTACTCGCGGGCCTCGCCGCCGGAGAAGATCTTGGACTCGAAGACCTGGAAGCCCGTCACGTAGAGCAGCTCCCGTGCTTCGGACAGCGTGAAGATCTCACACATCTGCTCACCGGCATCGAGCGAGACGATGTCCGTGTAGCCGTCGCCGTTGACATCGCCGCTGGTCAGCTCGTGCTGACGCCGGCGATCCTCGTCGGTCCGCCACGACGCGAACTCGCGCAGCGTCAGGCCCTCACCGGCGAGCCGGATGACCCCGAACCCGTCGTTGCCGACGGCGAGGATGTTGTCGTGCTCGTCCCCGGACAGCGGCCCGGCGTGCACGGCGCTGAACGCGAACCCTTGCACGTTGATCGACTCGGTCTCCCGCCAGGCGGGGCCCCCCCGCGCGGGCGTGCGGGCCAGAATGATGAGGCGGTCATTCTCGCGGTCAGCGGCCACGATGCGGTCGCCAAGCGTGGCCAGCGAGACGAGCTTGGACGTGCTGTCGGCGGCGTTCATCTGCTCGACGACCTGCCAGCCGGCGGCGACACCCGCGAGCGGCGCCGGCTCGTAACGCACGGCGCGGACGTAGTTGCGGTCGGCGATCAGGAGCTCCGGGCTGCCGTCGCCGTCAATATCGAGCACCGCGGTGTTGTCGGCGCTGGCCGCCTTGACGAGGCCGAACTGGCCCATGTCCTTGGACTCCAGCAGCGTGAAGCCGTCGCTCGCGGCATGAAGCATCATCATGGGCTTGTCGCGGGTGAACAGCAGCAGGTCCGTGCGGCCGTCCTGGTCGGCGTCGAGGGCGACGATCGTCTCCGGCGAGCGGCTCAGCGTGCCCAGGTCGATGGTCTCGGTGCCGCCGCTCATGTCGAGCAGGGCGATCGTGTAGCTGCGGCCGTCCTTGGCGATCACGGCCAGCCGCGGCCCGTTGGTGAGCCGAACGAGGTTGAGCGCCACCGGGGTGTGCCCGTCGGGGATGCTCAGCGGCACCGGGTAGGGAATGCCGGTGGGCGTCACGTCGCAGCGGCCCACGACGCCCTCCTTCTCCGAGAGCATGAACAGCTCCGCGTACGGGTCGTCGTCGACGTTGCCGGCCACGAGGTACTCCGTCTCGGCGTAGCAGGGATACGACTGGCCGGGCTGAAGCCCCTTGTCCCGCGCCTGGCGGTACGCCACCAGCGCGTTGGCCTGCGTGTCGGTGGCCAGGAGATCCAGGAGGCCGTCACCGTCGAGGTCGACGACGGCGACCGCGCGGTTGCGGTTGCCGGCGTCCGTGAAGCTGTACACCTCCATCGCCGCGTTGCGGTCGCCCGACTGCTCGATGGTCTTGGTTCCGAGCTCGTAGAGGACGATCCGCTTCGAGGCGCGCTCGATGGTCGCCATCGCCGCCGCCGGCCGGCCCGGAAGACGCACGGGGTGCATCTCGACCAGGGCCGGCATCTCGAACCGCAACTGGGCGCCGAGCACGCCGGTACCGCCCTCGCGCCCGCCGCACCACAGCCTCACGGGGGCGGGATCCTCCGGAAGCACGGCGGCGATGTCCGGCCGGCCGTCTCCGTTGTAGTCCGCAATCATGAACGCGACGAAGTCGCCGCCCGCGACAAGCTTGACCGGCGGCTCGAGGTTGTCACCGTCGATCGTGCGGACGTGGATGTCGCCGCCGACGAGCACCAGCAGCTCCGGCCGCTCGTCGCCCAGCACGTCCACCACGGCGAGCCCGTTGCGATTGGCGCCGAGGTCCTTGACGCGGTGCTTGCGGGCTGTCTCGAAGCGGCCGTCGGGCGTCTGGCTCATGAAGACCAGCTCTCCGGGCAGCCCGGCGTAAATGAGGTCCATGCGGCCGTCGCCGTTGAAGTCATGGGGCACGACCGCCTGGACGCGGTGGCTGACCGAGATGAGCTCGCGGCGGAACCGCCAGTGCTCCGGCAGCTCGTTGACCTGGCTCAGGGTGACGACCTCGTCGCCGGGGGTCGCGCCGGGACGCTGGAGTTGCAGCTCGATGCGGCTGGCGTGGTTGTTCACCACGACGAGGTCCAGGAAGCCGTCGCCGTTGACGTCGGCCGGGGTTACAGGACCGGCCCCGCGGTCGATCTTGACGACCTCGAGCTCGCCGAAGCCGAAGTAATCGGCCAGCGTCGCGTCCTGACCCGGCGCCGTCGTGAGCCACGCGGAAAGGGCGACGAAGCACATGATGGGCAGGGGCATGGCAGGATCCTGTCTAGACGGCCCGTCGGGGCCGCGAGGGGCAACGAAAGTCCAAAGAAAACAGGCGATCGGACCGATCCACTCCTGGGCCTCTGATCACCATCGTATACTTGCTCTATTCGACTGTAGCGCTTTCAAAAGCTTTGAGAGACAATGAACCGAACGCTCACAGGCGGGGCTCTCGCGACCTTGGTCGCCGGCGTGCTGGCGGCCGGCAGCGCCGCCGACATCGTCGAGCTCAAGAGCGGCGCCGTCGTCCAGGGGACGATCCTCAAACGCAATGACCAGACGGTGTGGCTCGACGTCGGCGCCAGCGTGATCGCGTTCAGCATCAACGACATCAAGCGGATCGAGTCCGAGGCGACCGGGGCCGCTCCCGAGATCCGCACCGAGAGTCTGTACCACGTCGCCCGGAACCTGCCCCAGATGAGCCCGCGTGAGCAGGCCAAGCGGGTGGGCTCCGCGGTCATCAAGGTCGCCACGCCGGGCGGGCTGGGGTCGGGCGTCATCATCAACGCCGACGGCTATGCCATCACCAACGCCCACGTCATTCAGGGCGAGACGAATCTGCGGGTGACCGTGTGGTTTCCGCTGGCCGACGGCACGCTTCAGCGCTCCGTGATCGAGGACGTCGACATCGTCGCCGTCAACAACCACCTCGATCTCGCACTGATCGCCATTCCCCGCAACGAGAAGCTCGGCGCGTTCCCGTACGCGCCGCTGGAGGCCGACGAGTCGATCGAGGTCGGCCAGACGGTCTTCGCGATCGGCAATCCGCTGGGGCTGGAGCGTTCGCTCAGCCAGGGCGTGATCTCCACGACCCAGCGGAGCTTCGACGGGCTCACCTACATTCAGACCGATGCCGCGGTCAACCCGGGCAACTCGGGCGGACCGCTGTTCAACACGCGCGGCGAGGTGGTCGGCATCACCAACATGGGGATTCTCTTCGGCGAGGGGCTGAACTTTGCCATTCCGGCCCGGTACGTCAAGGACTTCCTTCGCAACCGGGATGCGTTTGCGTACGACAAGGACAATCCCAATTCCGGGCACAAGTACCACCAGCCGCCTCCCCGGAAGAACTTCGGCAGCACGCCGGGCCTCAAAGACCGCCCGCGCTGAGTGCTGCCCCTCACAAGGAACAGTGTCGTGATCAAGCAAGTGAGCATGTGGTCGGTCGCTGTGGGTGCGGTCACCGTCGGGGCCGCGGCCCAGACGACCATCGAGCAGCTGGCGCCCGAGAACAGCATTGTCGTCGTGAGCGTCACCGACTTTCAGCAGGCGTTGACACGCTTCAAGAACACCGGGCTCTGGGCGCTGTGGAAGTCCGACCAGGTCCAGGC
>JBFGEG010000059.1:0-22753 GCA_041580235.1 Phycisphaerales bacterium | reverse complement strand
TCCTGCCTCGGATTTGAACCCTCGCTTCGCTCGGGATCACCCGGCGTCCCTGGAACCGGGGGCTGCGCGATGGGTGTCTTGTTGTCCTGCCATCGGCGTCCTGCCGGTCCAACCGCGGCATCCATGCCGCGGACTGGTCCTGTCAAATCCGAGGCATCCTGCCTCGGATTTGAACCCTCGCTTCGCTCGGGGGAGCCTGCGTCCCTGGAACAGGCTTGCCCCGGTGTGGCCGACATGCTGCTTTGATCGGGCGGCGCGGCGGGGGTGTTCCCTGGTGGCTCATGGCTCAGGGCGAACCCCTGCGGCCAAACCGCGCGGCCGGATGTGCCCGGCCGTATGCTGGAAGCGTGGCGAGAACCAATGGCGAGAGCATCGGGGGGGCGCGGCGCATCGTTCCGTGGGTGGTTTCCCTGGGGCTGCACGCGGGGGTGATCGCACTCGGCTTTCTCCTGACGTGGACGGTGGTCAGCCTCAACGACGACGAGGAGCCGGTCGTCGTCAGGGCCGAGCTTGACGCGCTGACGTACGATCCCCTGGTCTCCCTTGACGCGCGGCCGCAGACGCTGGAGGAGGCGACACCGGTGAGCCGGGTGCCGGCGGAGCCCCTTGACGCCCGGCTCGCCGAGCTGCTGGCGGAGCTGGACGTGTCGCCCGTGAGCCTGGAGCGCGAACTCGCCCCTGCCTCGGGCTCGATCTCGTTCACGGCTGCGGCGGGGGAGAGCCCGGCGAGCTTTGTCGGCCTGACCACGAGCAACGCCCGCAGCGTGGCCTACGTCATCGACGCCTCCGGCTCGATGATCCGGTCGCTGCCGATCGTGCTCGACCGGCTCCAGCGGTCGCTGGGCACGCTGTCGGACGAGCAGACGTACGCCGTCATCTTCTTTCAGCGTGATGAGGCGCTCATGGCGCCGCCGAACCGCCTCCAGCCGGCGACGGCCCAGGCAACCCGCCGCACGCTGGACTGGATCGCTGAGCACGTCATCCCCGCCGGGGGCTCCAATCCGGTGGCCGCCCTGGAGAAGGCCCTCGGGCTGCGGCCGGACGTCATCTTCCTGCTCAGCGAGAACGTCACGGGCTCGGGCGAGTTCGAGATCGACCAGGAGGATCTGCTGGCCCTGCTCGACCGGCTCAACCCGATCCGGCGCGACGGCCGCCGCGCGACACGGATCAACTGCGTGCAGTTCCTGGATCCCGACCCGCTCGATACGCTGGGCCGGATCGCCGAGCAGCACGGTGGGCGGGACGGCTACAAGTTTCTCAGCCGCCGCGAGCTGGGCCTGGCCGCAAAAGAGCAGGAGTAACGCCGGCCGGGGGATTCCGTGAGAGAATGAGGCTCAATGAATCCTAGAGGTGCGATTTCAAGTCTGAAGTGGTTTGCCCTTCTTCTCGTGCTGCTGTCCGCGGTCGCCCTCGCGCCGCCGGCCGGCGGGCAGGACACGACGGCGGGCGCGACCCAGGCCGACTCCTTCGCCGGTCAGTTCTTCGTGGCCCGCAAGACCGACCCCGGACGCGAGAAGCGGATCGAGATCCTCGGCAGCCTCATCATCTGGTTCCTGCTGCTGCTTTCGGTCATCAGCATCGGCCTCATCGGCAACCTCGCCCTGGGCAACCAGCGCAAGACGATCGTGCCCGCCGACGTCGTCGCCGAAGCGAAGAAGCTCATGGCGGCCGGAGAGTACCGGCGGGCGATGGAGCTCACGCAGCGCGATCCGAGCTTCTTCAGCCGGATCCTGCGGGCCGCCCTGGGCGAAGCGAGCCACGGTTTCGCGGCGGTGATCCGCAGCCTGGAGCAGACCTCCGATGAGCTGACGACGATCCGGCTCCGCCGCCTCGAATACCTCAACGTCCTGGGCCAGGTCAGCCCGATGATCGGGCTCTTCGGCACCGTGTACGGGATGATCCTCGCCTTCCAGGCGATCGTGGTCGCCGGGGGCAACGCCGACCCCGTGCTCCTGGCCGGCGGCATCTCGACGGCGCTGACCACGACCTTCTGGGGCCTGGTGGTGGCCATCCCCGCCCTTGCGGGATACGGCATCATCCGGAACAAGATCGACGAGCTGACGACCGAGGCGACCCTCACCGCCGAGGAGCTGCTCAACCAGTTCCGGCCGCGATCGTCGGGCAAGGCCGCCGCCAGAGGCGAGGCCCGGTCCGGGTCCGCCGAAGGGCCGGGGTGACAGCGTCATGAGCAGACTGTTGAACCGTGAGCGGGCGGCGATCGCGGCCAACCTCACCCCGATGATCGACGTGACCTTCCTGCTGATCGTGTTCTTCGTGCTTGTCTCGCAGATCGTCGAGGTCGAGAACGTGGACCTGGAGCTGCCCCGGCCGCAGGAGCCGGCGAGCGTGCTTCCCGGCGAAGCGCAGCGCATCGTCATCAACGTCATCCCGGCCCCCGACGGCCGCGCGGGCGCGTATCGCATGGGCGGCCGCACGTTCTCCGCCGACACCGAAGGGCTGGCCGCCCTCGGCGCGAGCCTGGCGGGACGATACCGCGACAATCCAGCCCTTCGCGTCAACCTGCGGGCCGACCGCGCGACGCACTATCGCTGGGTTGAGCCCGTGTTTCGAGCCGTCTCCGCCGCGGCCCGTCTCTCCGGGCGCGACGATGTCGAGGGACGCATCAACCTCGTGGTGGTGAAGGAGCCGTGACCGCCTCCGCGCCTCGATTCCGCCGCCGACGCCCGCCGGGCCGCATCGGTCTCAACCTCACGTCGATGATCGACGTCGTCTTCCTGCTGCTCGTCTACTTCATGGCCGCGACGGAGTTCAAGCTCGGCGAGGAGATCTACCGGCTCGACCTGCCGCAACGCGGGCAGGCAGATCCCTTCGACCTGCCACGCGACCCTCTGCGGATCATCGTCACGTCCTCGGGGCCCGACGGGTACACTTTGCGTCTCTCGGGCCCGGCCCAGCTTGGCCCCGACGCGGACTTCGGCCAGCTCTACGAGCTCCTGCGCGAGAGCCGCCGCTCGGAGGCCGCCGCAGGGGGCCTGTTGGATGCCGATCACCCGCTGATTGTCGAGCCGGGCGCCGGCGCCCGCTGGGAGCACGCGATGGAGGCGTTCAACGCGGCGGTCCGCGCCCGGTACACCAACGTCACCTTCGCCCCGCCGGGATGAGCGTGCTGCTCAGCTCCACGATCGTTCTCGCAATCGGCGTCGGCGCCGCCCAAACCGACCCGTCGATCGACGCGATCGTGACCCGGCTCGATGAGGCGGTGACGCTCCTGTTCGAGGAGCTGCCGGTCGAGGCGTCGGGGCTCACGTGCCGCTTCGGCCTCCCCACCGACGGGCAGCGCCGCCGCGCCCGGCGTGTGGCCCGCGAGATGTTCGAGCTGACCGAACAGGCCGAGCTGGCGACCCAGCAGGCGATCCGTGACCTGGAATCCCGGCGCGACCCCCAGACGCGGGCGCTGGCCGATCGGCTTGGTGACGAGCGAAACGGTCGTCTTCCGTTTCTCCGCGGCGTCGCCGCCTGCCTGCACGCGGATTTCAATCTCGAGGATCCGTCGACGCGGGGCCCCCTGTACGTGCTTGCGGGCGCACGGCTGGAGCCGCTGGCCGACCTCCTGCCGGGGCGGCTGGGCGGGCTGGCCCGGCTGTACGCCGGTCTCGCCCGGCTGGGAGCCGGGCACGACGACCGGGCGGCCGCGCTGCTGGAGCGGGCGGCGTCCACACCCGCCGCCTCCCCGGCCGACGTGTTCACGGCCCGGATGGGCCTGGTGCTGATCGCCGAGGCCGCGGACGGTCCTCGGGCGGGGCTCGAGGCGCTCGACCGGTTCGAGATCCCCGGCGACGAGCTGCTGTTCGCGGTGCTCGCCGCGGATCAGCGCTTCCGCCTGCTCACGACGCTCGCCCTCGACGCGACCGGCGACCGGCGCCGGATGCTGGTCGCCGACGCTTATCGCTCGTACCTCGACCTGCTGGAGGGCGACGATGCGGGGCGCGTGCGGGACGTGGTGACGGCCCGGCTCGTGGAGGTCGTCGATGCGGACGCGCCGTTCGAGATCCTTGCGGGTCTCGTGGTCGTCGCGCGG
This sequence comes from Phycisphaerales bacterium, assembly GCA_041580235.1. Lineage (GTDB taxonomy): Bacteria > Planctomycetota > Phycisphaerae > Phycisphaerales > SM1A02 > JADFOJ01. Next base: position 18,714 of record JBFGEG010000059.1, on the reverse strand, counting down.
GCCCGGCAGCTGGCAGGCCGCCCTGACACCAGACGCCAGGGGATCGCCCTGTTCGAGACGCTGCTCGAAAGCGACCGGCTCGACCCGACGGATCGGGCCGACACGCTGCTGGGCCTCGCCCGGGCGCAGCTTGCCGAGGACCCGTCGGCGGCCGCGTCTCGCTTCCTGCAGCTTGGCCGCGAGCACCCGGCGTCACGGCACGCCGAGCGAGCGATCGAGCTGGCGGCGACGATCAGCGCCGAGCGGCACCGCGCGGCGCCGTTCGAGCCCCGGCGGCGAGCGGCACTCCGGGCAACGCTGGAGCTCCTGCTCGATCGCTATCGCCACCTTCCGACCGCGGATGCCTGGCGGTACCACGCCGGCTGCCTGGCCCTCGACGAGGGTCGGTACGACGACGCCCTGGCCGTCTTCGAGACCATCCCGGCGCAGGCCGAACATCGTCCGGACGCCCGTGTCCGCATGGTCGAGACGCGACGCGGCCAAGCGGCGGCCGCCGGCCGGCCGGGGCTCTGGCGACGCGTCATGGAAACGGCCGAGGCGGTCGAGACCGAGCTCCGCCAGATGCTGGCCCGCGCCGGCGGCGAGCAGGCGGCGCAGCTCGAGGCAATGCTCGTCTCGCTGGCGCTGCTTCGCGCCGAGGCGCTCGTCGCGGTGGGAGAGCCCGAAGAGGCGCTGGAACTCATCGACCGGACTGTGCCGTCGGAGGACCCGGCATCGCTGCTGGTTCGGATCAGCGTCTACGAATCGCTGGGTCGCGACGCCGAGACGCGTGAGACGCTGCATCGTCTCTGCGAGATCGCCGGTGACCGCGCGGGCCCCATCCTGGGCGACTTGATCCGGGCCAGGCTGACGCGGCTCGAGCAAGACCCGCCGATCGACACCGAGCCGCAGGCCGCTGGGATCCTGCTGCCCGCGGCCATGCTGCTGGACGACTGGCTGCGAACCGCCGCAGGGGAGCACACGCGACTTCGTCTCATCGCCGCCGACGCCTTTCGGCTCGCGGACCGCTGTGACGAGGCCCTGCGGCTCTACGGTCGGCTTCGCGCTGATCACGGCGACGCCCGCGAAGTCCTGCGTGGGCAGGCGGACTGCCTGTTTGCGGCCGGCGAGGATGCCCGGGCCATGACCCTCTACACGCGGCTGTCGGTCGGCCTGGGGCCCGACGACGAGGTGTTCTGGCTCGCGCAGCTGCGCATGCTGCAGATCCTCGATCGCACCGGCCGCAACACGCATCGGATCGCGCCTCACATTCAGCAGTTGCGTGGAAAGGACGAGGAGCTGGGAGGCGAGCGGTTTCGCGTTCAGTTCGAGCGACTGTTGAGGAAGGACAGGGGTGAGGGATTGGGGGGAGGCCATCAGCCATGAGGCAAGACCCCCACCGCGCGTCTCTCGTCTAACCCCTAACCCCCCAACAACCTCAGCTCGTCCCTCAGCACCGCCGCCAGCTCGTAGTTCTCGGCGTCCAGCGCGGCCTGGAGCCGTTCCTGCAGCTCCATCCGCTGGCTCACGGGCAGCTTGGGCACCAGCGCGTCGCGCATGCCGCGCAGTAGCTGCACTTCGTTGGCCCCCTCGTAGGCGCGTGCCTGTCCCGCCTGCTCGAAGACGGTCTTGATCTCGGCCAGCCCCCCATCGATGACGGCCAGCGCGTCGCGAGTGCTGCCCGCGGCCAGGGCGGCCTCCGCCTCGCCGCGTGCCCGCATCATGATCACGTAGGCACGGAACTGCTCGAGCACGACACGGTCGGACTCCTCGGCGGCGAAGTCGCGGCACAGGTCGAACACTGCGAGATTGCGGGTCGTGTCGCGCACGACCGCCGCGTAGTCGGCGATGGCCATCAGGCCGACATAGCGGTGGTAGTACTGCACCGCCTCCTCGCGAAGGGCGCGACACTCCTCGGGGCTGAGCACGAAGCCCTCGGCCCCCCTGCTCTCCTTCTCGTAGCGCTGGAGGCGATCCTGCTGATACTCCAGAAGTGACGCAAAACCGTCGGGACGCTTGCCGTCCGGCCGCCCCTCCATCTCCATCTGCAGGATGCCCAGATCGAGGCGGACCTGGAGCTTCGGCCGGCCGTCACGTCCGATGATCCGGCGGGCGTTGACGCGTCCCGGCTCGTAGGCCCAGGCGCGAAGCAATTCTGTCAAATCGGCGTCATCCATGTGATCGACTTCACAAGCTGGACGGGTTGGACAAGTTCATCGTATCGCAGCGGTGATCGGACCGGGGGGGTGCCTGCGACGCTCAAGCGGCCGCGGAATCGTGCCGACGTCACGCTCCGGAGGCTGTTGCTCGAGGTCGAGGGGAGAGTGAGCATCGTTGTACGCCCTGTCTCACCATAGCACGGCATCCGTCACGCCGGTGTCGATGTACAGCACGGTGGGTGGACTCGCCTGATGGCCGACTCCGCCCTGCAACCCGATCTGCAGCTGTACCTCAAACAGATCAACGAGGTCTCGCTGCTCACCGCCGAGGAAGAGAAGGACCTCGGGTGGCGCATCATCAACGAGAACGACCAGGCCGCCAAGGAGCGGATGATCAAGGCCAATCTGCGTCTGGTCGTCTCGATCTCCAAGAACTATGCGCACCGCGGGCTGCCCCTGGCGGACCTGATCGAGGAAGGCAACATCGGCCTCATCCGCGCCGTTGAGGGGTTCGACCCCGCCCAGGGGGCGAGGTTCTCCACCTACGCGTCGTGGTGGATCAAGCAGGCTATCAAGCGGACGCTCATCAACGCCGTCCAGCCGATTCACATCCCGGCGTACATGGTCGAGCTCATCGCCCGGTGGAAGGAGACGACGCGGCGGCTGGAGGAGGAGTTCGGCCGCCAGCCCTCGACCCAGGAGCTGGCCACGGCCATGGAGGTTCCGCTCAAGAAGCTCCAGATCATCCGGCGCGCCATCAAGGCCTTTCACGCCCCGCCGCAGGCTCCCGTTGGCGAGGACGGCGAGGCCGTCGACTTCGCGGACATGTTCGTCGACTTCCGCAGCGCCCAGCCGGATGAGGCCATCTCCCAGACCGAGGAGTTCCAGACCATCGTCAAGCTCCTCGAAGCGATCGACGAGCGTGACGCTCGCGTCCTCAAGCTGCGGTTCGGCCTGGAAGGGCAGGAGCCGCTGACCCTCAAGCAGATCGGCGAAGAGGTCGGCCTCACCCGTGAGCGTGTACGCCAGATCGAGGTGGACGCCCTCAAGAAGCTTCAGGCCCGGCTCGACGACGACCGGCCCACGCGTTTCTTCCGCGAGAACAAGAAAGGCAACGGGCCCGATCCCACCCGCGACGACACGCGACCGCGTGGCCGGAGGAAGAAGGCCGGATGACGGGCAGGGTCCCTAACCCCTCTTATAGAAGGGCAACTCCACGACCTCGGCCCTGACCCCCGCCGAACCGAGCAGCACGTCCACCGACCCGCCCGCATTCGCGTGGCTCCGCTCCACATACGCCATCGCGATCGGCTTGCCGAGGGTCGGGCTCAGACAGCCGCTGGTCACGAAGCCGACCCCGGTGTCACCGGACCGCACCTTCATGCCCGCCCGGGCGGTCCGCCGGCCCTCGAGTATGAGCCCCATGAGACGTTGCTTCGGCCCCTGCTCGGCGATCTTGCGAAGGGCCTCCTGGCCGATGAAGTGCCCGACCTCCGGATCATCGTCGCCCTTGTCGATCTTGACCGCGAACGTCAGCCCGGCTGAGAGCGGGTCGAGCTCCTCGGTGATCTCGTGGCCGTAGAGGGGCATGCCGGCCTCCAGTCGCAGGGTGTCGCGAGCCCCCAGCCCCGCCGGCTTCACCGGCGCGTCGGCGCCGCCGAGGTTGGTCACCAGCAGCATCATGGCCTGGGCGGCCAGCGCCGCGGGCAGGATCACCTCGACGCCGTCCTCGCCCGTGTACCCGGTGCGCGAGATGAGCACCGGGGCCCCGAAGACATCCTTGCGCACGAAGCGGTACCGCTTGAGGGCGAGGACCTCCGGCGCGAACTGCCCGATCATGTCCATGACCTTCGGGCCCTGGAGGGCGAGCATCGCGCTGCCGACCGTCTCGTCGCGCAGGTCGAAGTCCAGCTCGCCGCGGATCGCCTCGAAGTGCGACAGAAGCTTCACGCGGTTGGCGGCGTTGCACACCATGAGGTATTCCTCGTCCGCCAGCCGATAGACGAGAACGTCGTCGCGGCAGCCCCCCGATTCGTTGCAGACCAGCGAGTACCGCACCTGGCCGTCGGCCATTCCGTGGATCTTGCGGCTGCACGCCGTATCGAGGAACCGCCGGGCTCCCCGACCCGAGAAACGCACCCGCCCCATGTGCGACACATCGAAGAGCCCCCCGCTGCTGCGGACCTGCCGATGCTCCTCGATGATCGAGTCGTACAGCATGGGCATCTCCCAGCCGGCGAACTCGACCAGCTTGGCGCCCTGGTCGGCGTGGAACTGGTGGAAGGGCGTGCGGAGCAGCGTCGTGGGTTCGGTGGTGGTCATGATCGTGAAGGAGTCAGAATCCAGGGGGGTTCAGGGTCAACGAACCGCACGCGCTACCCCTGACTCCCGACGCCTGACTCCTGACTCCTCTCCTTGGTCTTCATCCTCTCCAGCTCCCGCTCCAGCTGCTTGACACGCTGCGACAGACCATAGAGATCCATGCCGGCCACGAGATTTCGCCTGAATTGATTGATCTCCACCGGAGGGAATCCGCCGACCTGAGATCCGGGGCCGAGATCGTGGCTGATCCCGCTCTGGGCAGCCACCTGCGCTCCGTCGCCGATCTTGAGGTGACCGACCACGCCCACCTGCCCGCCGAGCACGACGTAGTTGCCGACGTCCACCGACCCCGACACCCCCACCAGGGACACGAACAGGCAATGCGCGCCCACGTGCGTCCCGTGGCCGATGGAGATCAGGTCCGCGAACTTCGTGCCGCGCCCGATGCGGGTCTCGCCCACGGTCGCCCGCTCGATCGCGCAGCCGGCACCGAGCTCGACATCGTCCTCGATGACGACGATCCCCTCCTGGGGAATCTTGTGGTGCTCACCCTCGTGGGTCGCATATCCGAAGCCGTCATGCCCCACGACCGTGTTGCCGTGCAGCAGCACGCGATCGCCGAGCACGCACCGGTCGTACACGACCGCGTTGGGGTACAGAATGCAGTCGTCGCCCAGACGCGCATCGGGTCCGACATAGGCGCCGGGGTACAGCACGCATCGGCGGCCGACCACCGCGCGTTCGTCGACGGTCGAGTGAGGATGAATGACCGTGCCCTCGCCGATGACGGCGCTGGCATGAACCGAGGCCAGCTCGCTCACGGGACCGTCGACCGGATCGGGGTGGCGACGGAAGCCGTGAAGCACGACCATCGCCTCCCTGAACGCGAAGTACGGATCAACGGCTCGCAGCGGCACGATCCCGGCCGGGCAGGGCGTCTCCAGATCGATGATCACGGCCGCGGCCCGGGTCGTCTCCAGAAAACGGGCGTACTTTGGCTTGGCGACGAACGTGATCTCGTCGGGGGCGGCGTGCTCGATCGACGCACACCCCCTGATCTCGACCGAGCCGTCGCCGTCGACCTCGGCGCCGATTCGCTCCGCAAGTGCGTGAAGCGACATGGACATTGCCTACATGGTAGCTTGCCCGGCGGCACTTCGGAGTCGACGTCGGGCAGGACGAATCTTGTTGGGCTGTTGTCTCGCCGGTATGCTCCCGCTCGCCGATGCGTCCTTGCCCATCGCCATATCAAGCGGTTTTCGCTTGGCTCTTGCTTGCGATCGGGGCAGCGTGCGGGCAGGTCATCGAGGAAACCGAGGCGGACCTCGCAGATCGACCGATCTCGGAGATCCTTGTCGAGGGGCTGACTCGGGTTGACGAGCAGCTTGTTCAGAACCAGCTCAGATCGGCGGTGGGCGATCCGTACAACCCCGATACCGTCAAGGGGGATGTCCGGCTGCTGTACCGCCTCGGCGAGTTCGAGACGATCGAGCCGGTCGTGGAGCTGCTCAACGACGGCTCCGTCCGGCTCATCTACAAGTTCGTGGAAGCGCCGATCATCGCCGAGGTCCAGGTCGTGGGCAACAAGGTCATCTCCGACCAGGAGCTGCTGGCGGCCGCCCGCATCACCAGGGGCGTGCCGCGCGACGATTTCCTCATCGAGAATGCCAAGCGGGCAATCAAGGCGAAGTATCGTGAACGCGGCCACTACCTGACGGCGGTCACCGTGGACGAGACACAGCTCGATGAGACGGGCATCCTCTTCTTCCGCGTCATCGAGGGCCCACGTGTCAAGGTGAAGGCCATTGAGTTTGACGGCAACCGGGCTTTCTCGGACAAGCAGCTCCACTCCGAGATCGACACCCGCACCTCCGTCCCCCTGTTCCGACGCGGCGAGCTCGACGAGGACAAGCTGCTCGACGACGTCGTGGCGCTCAACGAGTTCTACCGCAACCGCGGTTATCTCGATGTCCGGGTCGATCGTACCGTCGAGCTCAGCCCCGACAGCACGGAGGTCAAGGTGACCTTCCTCATCGTTGAGGGCCGACGCTACACGCTGCGGTCGGTTCGGACCGAGCCGGATCCGCTCGTCGTGTTTTCGCGCGATCAGATCGAGGCCATGCTGGAGATCCGGCCGGGTGACGTCTACAGCCGCCGGAAGGTCGACGCCTCGGTGCGGACGATCCGCGACGCCTACGGCCTCCTCGGATACGTCGACGTGTATCTCGATCCCGTGGGCGTGCGGGCCCAGGACCTTCGCAGCAGCGACGCCCCGGAGGTGGATCTGCTGCTGATCGTCCGCGAGGGATCGCTGTACAAGGTGGGAACGGTCAAGATCACCGGCAACTTCCTCACCCGCGACCGCGTCATTCGCCGCCAGCTGAAGGGTCTGCAGCCGGGCCGGCCGTTCGACGCCCGTCAAATCGAGAAAGCCTCGAGAGCGATCCGCCAGACGCGGCTGTTCTCCGACGTCAACATCACGGTCCAGGACCCTGACCCGAAGAATCCCGAGTTCCGCAACGTCGTGGTGGAGGTCAGGGAAGCCAACACCGGGTCCGTCAACTTCGGCATCGCGGCCGGCTCGGACACCGGCTTCTTCGGCGAGTTCTCGGTGATCCAGCGCAACTTCGACATCACGGATCTGCCCCAGTCGGCGGGCGAGCTCGTTACCGGCCGGGCATTCCGCGGTGCCGGGCAGCGCTTCTCGATGACGCTTCGACCCGGTGACGAGATCTTCCAGTACATCGTCAGCTGGAGCGAGCCCAACCTCTTCGACACGAACTACTCGCTGAGCGTCAGCGGCCAGTACCGCTCGCGCGAGTTTCGAACCGGCGGCTCGACGCTCTACGACGAGGAGCGTCTGTCGTTACCGATCGCCATCGGGCGCAAGATGGGCGAGTTCTGGGACTTCGCGCTGTTCTCCCGCTTCGAGCGTGTAACCCTGACGGACATTGCCGCAACCGCGCCCGTCGATGTGTTTGATGCGGCGGGGCCGGACAACATCACGTCCGTCGGCTTGCGGTTCACGCGCTCCACCGTGACCACCTTCACGAGGCCGGGTGAGGGCTCCCGCTTCGAGGGGACGATCGAGCAGGTCGGCGCCCTCGGCGGCGACTATACGTTCACCAAGCTCATCGGCGACTACACGGTGTTCCTGACGCTCTACCGCGACTTTCTGGGACGCCGCCAGATCCTGAGGCTCAACGGGCGCATCGGCTACATCTTCGGCGGGAACGCCCCGCTCTACGAACGCTTCTATCTCGGCGGCCGGACGTTCCGCGGATTCGAGTTCCGCACCGTCAGCCCCAAGGGGATCGACCCCATGGGCAACCAGACCGATGATCCGGTCGGCGGTGACTGGCTGCTCTTCCTCGGCGCGCAGTACGAGATCCCGCTCATCCAGGAGAGCGTGACCGGCGTCGCGTTCGTGGACACCGGCACGGTCACCGACGATTTCGGCATCGACGAATACCGCGTGTCCGTCGGCGTGGGGCTGCGCATCTACCTGCCGCAGTTCGGCCCCGTGCCGATCGCGCTGGACTTCGGCTTCCCCATCCGCAGCGAGCCGCTCGACGAGGAAGAGGTGTTCAGCTTCAGCGCCGAGCTGCCTTTCTAGAACAGCCATTCGCCATTAGGGCCCCCTACGGCCGTCTTGCCCTGTCGCTGTTGGCTCACGGCCGATGGCACTCTTGAAATCTGTGCCCTCGGCCGTCGGCGGGGCGATATTATCTTGGCTCGCGCTCCGCCTTTTTCCTTGCCCTCCGGGAAACCACCCATGACACGCATGACGAGAATCATCAATGTTCCCGCGGTCGCGATGGCGCTGCTCCTCGGCGTCGTCCTCGGCTACCAGGCGCTCGCCCAGAGGGCGGTCGCCCCCGCCGCGCCGGTCATGGCCACCGTCCGCATCGAACGGCTTTTCGACGGGCTCCAGCAGCGGGCCGAAGCCAAGGTCGAGGTCGCCCGCCTCGAGCAGCAGATGACCGACGAACGGAACCGGCGGGAGCAGGAGCTCAAGCAGCTGGAGGTGGACCTGGAGGATGCGGTCGAGTCGGCCGCACGCAAGGAGCTCAAGGACGAGATCGCGCTCAAACGACTGAAGCTGCAGTTCTGGTTCCAGGAGGCCAACACCGTCATCGAGGTCGAGAAGGCGCTCCAGCTCCAGGACATGTACAAGAACATCAAGGAGGCGATCGCGGCGCTGGCGGGAGCCGAAGGATACGACGTCGTCATCATCAATGACGAATCCCAGGCGCTGCCCTTCGATCGCGAGGCACGCATCTCACCTCAGGTGCAGGTGCTCCAGCAGATCTCCAACCGCAAGATGCTCTATCTGAACCCGGCCATCGACATCACCGAAGACCTCATCGAGCGAATGAACAACGCGTTCCGGGCGGGGTAGCGGCAGCGCAAGCCCTCCGCTTCACGCGGAAATCCACAGGATGAACGACATGAACAAGACGGTGCACAGGTATCTCGCGGCGATCGGCCTGATCGTGTTCGCCCTGGCCGTGATCGGGCCCACGCACGCGGTGCTCTCCCTCAAGCAACTGAATCCGCCCGTGATCGCGACGCTTGACCTCGAGCGCGTGTTCAACGAGATCAATCGCCGCAACCAGGCCGAAGCAGATCTCGAGCAGGAGCTGAAGAAGTTCCAGCGACAGGCCGAGGATCTGCGGAACGAAGCGGAGCGGCTCAAGACCGACCTCGAGCTGCTCGTTCCGGGCACGGAGAAGTACGAGGAGGCGGAAAAGCAGTGGACCGCAATCGTCCTCGACTATCGCGCCGTGGTCGCCTTCATCGAGAGCAAGCTGGACCTGGTGCGGGCGGACGCCCGTCGCAACATCTACGAGGCGATCACCATCGCCGCGGCCAAGTTCGCCGACGCCAACGGCATCGACTTCATCGTCACCGACGACTCGCATCTTCCGCTCCAGGAAGGCAACGACATCCAGATCGTCCAGCAACTGGCTCTGCGTCGCGTGGTCTACGCCAACCCGTCCTTCGATATCACGGACGATCTGATCGGCTGGATGAACAGTCCGTAGCCCACCGGGCTGACAGCCCCATGAGCGGCGCACCGTCATTCACGACCGCTGAGCTTGCCGATCGGGTGCGCGGCGAGCTGTGCGGGCGGGATGATCTCACGGTGACGGGCGTCAACGCCCTCGACGACGCGAGCACCGGGGACATCACCTTTCTCGCCGACGAGGCGCATGCGGCCCGCTGGTCCGCGGCGTCCGCCGTGGCGGCGGTCGTCAGCCGGGACCTCCAGCCGGCGGGGCACGATCCCGATTCGAGGGCCCTGATCAGGGTCCCCGACGCGGCCCTCGCCATGATCGAGCTGCTGCAGGTGTTCGCGCCGGCGCCGCCGCTGCCGGACGTCGGCACGCACCCGACCGCGTGGGTGCACCCGGATGCGACGCTGGGGCGCGATGTTCGCATCGGCCCGCACGTGAGCATTGATCGCGGCACGACGGTCGGCCACCGCGTGGTGCTGCACGCGGGGACCCGCCTCTACCCGAACGTCTCGATCGGGGACGAGAGCGTCGTGCACGCCAACACCGTGATCCGCCAGCGCTGCCGCATCGGGCGCCGCGTGGTGCTGCATGAGAATGTCTCCATCGGCGCCGACGGCTTCGGGTATGAAGCGGCACCCGACGGATCGGGCGTGCTCAAGGTGCCCCAGATCGGCACGGTCGAGATCGAGGATGACGTCGAGATCGGGGCGGGATCGTGCGTTGACCGGGCCAAGTTCGGGGTGACCGTGATCGGGGCGGGAACGAAGATCGACAACCTCGTGCAGATCGGGCACAACTGCCGAATCGGCCGCCATTGCGTCATCGTGGCCCTGTCCGGGCTGGCCGGGTCGGTGACCCTGGAGGACGGGGTCACGCTCGCCGGTGCGGTGGGGGTCGCCGATCACGTCACGATCGGCCGTGGCGCGACGGTGGGGGCCCAATCGGGCGTCATGCGGGACATTCCGCCGGGAAAGACCTATCTTGGTACCCCCGCCGTCGAGGCCCGACAGTTCTTTCGACAGTTCGCCGCCCTCGGCCAGCTTCCCGACTGGATGCGTCGCGTCTCTCGCCGTCTGGGAGAGGACCTAAAATGAGCCTCGGCCGCCGCGCCGGGACCGAGACTATGCCGACAACAGGCATGATGATGGAGACCCTCGAGAGTGCCTCCGCCGACATCGGCCGGAAGCAGCAGACGCTGGCTGGTCCGGTAACCATCTCCGGCAAGGGGCTGCTGCTGGGCGAGGAGGCGTCCATCACCATCCTCCCGGCGCCGGCGAACCACGGCATCGTCTTCGAGCGCGTCGATGTCTCGCCGCCCGTGCAGATCCCGGCGCTCGTGCAGTACGTGGCGCGTCGGGCGCGTCGATCGACGCTCGCTCTTTCCAACACATCGATCGAGACCGTCGAGCACTGCATGTCGGCCCTTGCGGGACTGCGCATCGACAACGCACTGATCAAGATCGACGGGCCCGAGCTGCCGTGCGGTGACGGTTCGGCGGCGCCCTTCGTTGATCCGATCCTTGAAGCAGGGATCGTGGAGCAGGACGAGGCACGCCGCGTGTTTCGAATCACGGATCCCATCGTCGTCGAGGACGACGATGCGATGATTGCCGCCCTGCCGAGCAGCTCCGACGAACTGAGCGTTATCTACGACCTCGACTACGGCTGTAACTCGCACAGGATTCGGCGGCAGGTCCGCACCTACTCGTCGAGCAACGGCAACTACCGAACCGAGTTCGCTCGGGCGCGCACCTACAGCCTGGAGGAGGAGGCGCAGGCGCTTTGGGATCGCGGCATGTGCCGGCACCTGACACCCAAAGACGTCCTGGTCATCGGTGACGACGGTCCCATCGACAATGAGTATCGCTTCGACGACGAGCCGGTCCGGCACAAGATCGTGGACCTGCTCGGCGATCTCTTTCTCGTCGGCTGTGCGGTCCACGGCCGGCTGCTCGCCCACAAATCGGGCCACGAGCTGAACCAGCGGCTCTGCCAGAAGATCATCGAGCAGATGGAGTCGTTCCGCCGCCAGGAGGCGGTGCTGCACGGTCGCAAGCTGGGCATCAGGTCGATTCAGCGGCTCATGCCCCATCGATACCCGATGCTGCTGGTGGACCGCGTGATGGAGATCGACGGTGATCGCAAGGCGATCGGCGTCAAGAACGTCACCATCAACGAGCCGTTCTTTCAGGGGCACTACCCCGGAACGCCGATTATGCCCGGTGTGCTCATCGTCGAGGCCATGGCCCAGCTCGGCGGCATCCTGATGAGTCAGAAGCTGGAGCACACCGGAAAGATCGCCGTGCTGCTGAGCCTTGACAGGGTCAAACTCCGCCAGCCCGTCATTCCGGGTGATCAGCTCGTCCTGGAGGCGGAGGCCGTTCGGGCCAAGCCACGCACCGGCACTGTCAAGTGCCGCGCCTTCGTCGGAACCAAAGTGGCCGCGGAAGCGCTGATCAAGTTCATGATGGTCGACGCGGAACAGGATTGACCTGATGCCGACGATTCACCCTACCGCGATCATTGACGCCTCCGCCAGGATTGCTCCGACCGCGACGATCGGTCCGTACTGTGTCATCGGACCCGAAGTGACGCTGGGTGGAGGAACCGTGCTCCACAACCACGTCATTGTCCAGTCGTTGACGACGATCGGCGAAGACAATGAGATCTATCCGTTCGCGGTGCTCGGGGCGGACCCGCAGGATCGGAAGTTCCATGGTGAGCGTGCGTTCTGCATCATCGGCGATCGCAACCGCATTCGCGAGCACGTGACGATTCACCGCGGGACCGCCAACGGCGGCTTCTACACGCGAATCGGAAGCGACAACCTCATCATGGTCGCGGCGCATATCGCCCACGACTGCCAGATCGCCGATCACGTCACCATCGCCAACCAGGTCATGCTCGCCGGCCACGTGCGTGTGGAGGAGGGTGCCAACATCGGCGGCGGCGCGGGCATTCACCACTTCGTCACACTGGGAACGTGCTCGTTCGCCGGCGGCATGGCCCGCATCTCGCGCGACGTGCCCCCGTTCATGATCGTGGAGGGCAATCCCGCGGAGGTGCGAGCCGTCAATTCGATCGCCATGAACCGCCGCGGCTACCAGACCGAGGACATCGAGGCCGTCAAGGACGCATACCGCCGGCTCTTCCGCGACAACGATGCCGCCATGTCCGACAAGCTGGCCCTGGTCCGCGAGGCGCACCCCGACGTGGAGGTCGTGACCACGCTGTGTAACGCGCTGGCCGCGACGGCGGACGGCATTCACGGTCGCGCCCGGGAGGTTGCCCGCCTCGATGACAAGCGGGCGGTCGAGGTTCAGGCCGCCGCGGCGGGGCAGGCCGCCCGCTGAGCAGCCGGGGACGGTTCCTTACACTTCTTCGTCCTCGTCCTCCACTTCATCCTCATCATCCTCGTCGAACTCGTCTTCATCGAGCGGATCATCCTCGTCGTCGTCATCGACGTACTCGTCATCATCGTCGTCATCGTCGAAGAGGTCGTCCTCGTCATCGAGATCCTCCTCGTCCTCGAGATCGAGATCCTCCTCGTCGACGTCCTCGGCCTCCCAGGCAAGAACGGGCCAGACGTCCTCGGACGGACTGCTCGTGAGCTCAGACATCGCGCCGTATTGGATCGACTCCACCGGAGTTGTCAAGGGGGGGCAGAGGTCAGGGGTCGCTCGACGAGACGCGGGGGCCACGGGCGGCGTGTCCGCCCGTGCGGAGATCAGCGGGTGATCGCACCGGCAGCAAGCGGCCAGCGGGTGTCAGCACAAGACATTCCCCGCCGCGTGCCTACTGCACCGGCATCGCCACCGCCAGCGTCTCCGTGCCCGTGGACAGCAGGAGCCAGCCGTCGATGACGCCGGCCGTCTCGAGCCGCTCCGGCAGGGGCGGGAGCTCGGCTCCTTCACCCGTCAGGCGGCAATTCTCCGAAATCCCGTAGACGCGATAGGTGTGCTGGGTCTGCCGACGCGCCTCGCCCGGCACCATGACCTGCTCACTCTTGAATCGGTTGACCAGCACCAGCCGGTCAGCGGTGGGCAGGAGCCACCGGTAGTCGCGCGGGCTGCTCACGGCGTCCGCTCCGAGGATCTTGCCCTCGGGCGAGTACCGCACGACACGCTCGCCGTAGCGGGCGAACACGCGGTCGCGGTCGACCAGCAGCTCACGCAGATCGAGCCGGTCCCACTCACCGTGCTCCGGCGTGTCGAAGGGGTCGCTGATCACCCCGTCGGCAAGCCCCACGGCCCGCAGCGGATTCACGCCGTCGGCGGGGCGGACAGGGCTCTCGACAACGAGGTGCCCCGCCGCGAGCCACCCACGCGGCGTGCCGATCGCGTCGGGGCCGATCAGCGACCAGCACCGCCGGCCGGTCATCAGATCGAAGGCCTCGATGCCCCTGCTGTTCCCGTAGATGAGCGTCGCCAACGGTCCGATGGTCATCCAGTGCACCGGCGCCTCGTCCAGCGGCTCGATCTCCACCAGCGTGTCACCGGTCTCCGGATCGAGCACCACGATCAGGGGAACAAGCTCCCGGCCCTCGGCCGCCTGCTGCGCGCCGGCCAGCACCAGCGCAAACTCGTTGAGCGTCTCCAGGTGGATCTGCCGCAGCGGCGGTTGCCGGGTCCGCTGCCACCTCCGCGTGTTGCCGTCGGCCAGATCCAGCGCAACCACCGCACCGGATCGCCGCAGCACCACGAGCGTGTCGTCTCCGACCACCGGCACGATCTCCGACGGATCGAACTGCTGGCCGCGCGGCATGAGGTCGTTGGCGCCGCCCCAGCGCCCGGGATCGGCCATGAGCATCTCAAGGTCGGAGGAGATCCACCGCTGTGATCCGTCAAAGGCGTCGAGCATCACGGCCCGAGGGTCGGTGCCGGGCAGGTCCATCCACAGCAGCAACCCCTCGTCGTCGAAGCGGAGGATCGACGGCTCGCCGAGCACGCCCGGCACCGTGGACCACAACGAGTCGAGGGTTGCCCCGGCCAGCAGGGCGAGCCGCGGCGGGTCGTACACGAGCACACGGTCGGTCGGCCGCCCTGCGGCGTCCATCCCGGCCCGAGTCGGCACCAGGCTCCCCGCGAAGCGCTCGGCCGAGCCCTGGTTCTCGCCGACCGTCGGCAGCCGGTGGCCCTCGTCATGACGCATCCGGGCCAGCCACGCCGTCGCCGTTCGTTCGGCGAGGGCACCGGCCCCGCCCGTCAGCGGAATCGCGCCGTAGCTGTTGACCGCGTACTCCAGCCCGGCCCGCGCGTGGGTCGTCCAGCCGGCGCGCTCGCTCGCCGCCACGATCTCACCGAGCAGCACGCCGGCCCGCTGCTCGACGGGGGCGAGGCGGTAGGTCGCGGCCAGCGCCCCCAGGGCGCCCCTCACGTCCCCCAGGTTCGCATACCCTTCGGCGGCGGCTCGGGCCGCGTCGAGCGACGCCTCGGCGAAGGGAAACTCCCGCGCCAGCGCCAGCAGCGTCTCGGGATCGTCGCCCCTGTCGTGCCGCAGCCGGTCCCGGGCGAACTCGGCCTGGGGTCGGTAGACGCCCGCCCCATGGATCTTGATCAGATTGCCGACCCGCTGGGCGGCCCACGTCGCGGCCGGTCGCACGAGCCCGTCATCGCGCCGGGGCGTCTCGGCGAGCATCGGCGTCGACAGGATCGCCTGGTACGCCTCGATTGACCGACCCAGGGCGTGTGACGACAGCCAGTCGCCGTACGCAAGCAGGTGCTCGACTCGCTGCTGAGGCTCCTGAGCGACGACGCCGATCATGGCGTGCAGCGCTTCACCCTGCTCGATCGTCTCGGCCACCTTCTCGCGATCGAGATCGAGCAGGATCTCGAAGAGCTCTCGTCTTGCCGCATCCGTCAGCCGGCCCGGCCCCAGGCCGTTGATGGCCCGGATGGACATGTCGGCCGCCTCCAGGGCAAGGCCGAGGTCACGCACACGCACGCCCAGACGCATCAGCGCCAGCGAGGGCGCCGGGTCGTCGGGCGTCCGCGTGATTCGCTCCCGCAGCATCTGCTCGGCGCGGTCAAAGGGCATATACGCCTGAAGCGTGTCGGCGGCGGCGAGGATGAGCTGCGGACCCGAGGCGAGCGGATTGCCGATTGCCTCGACGTCAACACGATGAACCGCCTCGCCGGTCTCGCCGTCGAGAAACAGCAGACCCTCCACCGTCGGCACGATGAGACCGCCGTCCACGATCTGCACGCGGCCGCGAATCTCCACGGAGTCCGCGTCGTAGAAGAGCCGGGGGTCGGGCTCCGCTGTCTGGCGGGGAAACGTCCACAGCGGGCGCCCCAGGTTCTCGGCGTGAAAGGCACGGATCTCGCTTCCGATGCCGTAGACCATCTCCCCCCGCGCCAGCAGGTAACGGGGCGAGTTCCAGGTGTCGCGGGTGGTGGAGCCGGCCGAGTCCACGTCGTCGCCCGTCTCCCAGTCGAGCAGCACGACGCGCCGATGATCCGGCCGGATGGCCAGCAGGCCGCCGGTGGTGACCACCGGACTGCTGATCTCCCAGGGTCGGCGGTCGGCGAGGTAGGGGCTCAGCGGCGGGTTGTACCGGCGGAGCCAGCGCGTCTCGCCCGTGGTGGCGTCGAGCCGGGCCACGACGCCGATGGCGGTGGCGACGGCGATGTCGCCGTTGACCATGGCGGGGCTTGAGAAGGGCCGGGCGAAGCGGCTGCGAATGCCGCCCGACGACGCCACGTGCCGCGCCCAGCGGAGCCGGCCGTCGGACAGGTCCATGGCAATGAGGTAGCAGCTCGTGAGCAGCTGACGGCTCACCTTCCGGGCGAGCACGTACACCATGCCGTCGCCGATCACCGGCGCCCCGTGCGGGAAGAGCCCGTCCAGCTCGTCGGAGATCGACAGGCGGTCGACGCGCCGCGACCAGCGAAGCCGGCCCGTGTCCGCTTCGAGACACACCACGGTGCGATCGCTCTTGGCCGCATCGGCGTAGGCGTGCCCCGTGATGGTCACCAGCGAGCAGCCGCTCAACGCCACGATATTGAGGTCCGCGATCTGGCGACTGCCCTGATCCATCGACGACGGCGGCTCACGCTCGATGTGCGGCGGCCACACCGGGCGACCGGTGAACCGCTCGACGGCGTGAACGGTGCGTCCCTCATTGATGAAGATCCGGGAACCGGCCACGGTCGGCGCCGTGGTCAGAAGCGTTCCCGATAGACGCAGGGTTTCGGCGTGGCGTCGGGTGGGCGGCTCGGCGCCGGCGGGCTCTCCCAGCCGCAGGCTCAACGGCGTGCGCTCCAGGGGCAACGACCAGATCGGCTGGGCGACGAGCCGGTCGATCTCGGCCGATCGCGCCGGATCCAGGCTCGACGTGCCGTCCTCGAACCCGGGCCGCACCGCGCCGAGAAGATGATCGAGGCGAGTGCGCAACGACCGGCCCTCGGGACCCATGGAATCCAGCGCGGTCACGGCTTGCGTCAGCGCCTCGGCTTCCGAGAGGTATGACGCCGCGGCGCCGATCATGTACCAGCAGTGCGAGGCGCGTCGCCCCGCGAGGTCGGGATGCCGCACCGCTTGCCAGAGCCGGTCGAGGGCCGCGTGGAAACGGGCGGACTCCAGATCGGACTGGGCGAGCTGCAGCAGCGCCTCCAGCCCCGGCTCCGTCAGCGACCGCGTCATGGCGAGCCGCTCCAGCTGGCCGGACTCCAGCAGCCTGGTCGCTTCGGCGGTCTGCGCCATCCGGTACCGCTTCAGCAGTGCGTCGTTGCCCGTGAGCTCCGCCAGCACTCGCGCCCGCACGGCCGTGAAGTGGTCGGCCGCCAGCTCGTTGATGGGCAGCAGCTTCATGCCGTAGTCGTCGAGGAGCTCCTGATAGAGACGCACCGACTCCCCGAGGTTGTCCTTCACCTGATCCTGCGCCGTCCGGAACAGCTCCCAGGCCCGCGGCGAGTCGTCCACATAGACGGGGTTGCCCTGCTGGGCGGTCGCCGCCGCGGCACCCCCCAGCACAGACACGGCAACGGTCAGAACCCGCACGGCCCGCCGGATCGGAATCGGATTGGGCGTTGACAACGGGTTTGAGGGCCTGCTCACGATCGCGTCTTTCACTTGCGGATTCGGCTCGTCAAGCACCGTCCACGGACGACCGACATAAACGCATCCGCCCCCGCATGGTGGTTTCGGCGTCCAGCCCATGATTGATCACAATCTTTGCGAACAACAGCAGCATCTTCGGCGAAATCGGTCAAGACGCGTCATCCTCTTGATTGTGGGCATCGTCGTTCTCAGCCTCGGCGACCTGGTCATCACGGTGACCTGCCTCAAGACGACGGGCATGATCGAGGCCAACCCCGTCGCCGATCTGCTCATCCGAAAGACCGGCTCCGTGACGGTCCTGACCGCCTACAAGGCCCTGACGGTCGCCATCTGCGTGGGTCTGCTGTTCCGGCTGCGACGACACGTCGAGGGTGAAGCGGCGGCGTGGTGTGCAATCATGATTCTGGCCTTCGTGTCGCTGCACTGGTATCACTACACCAGCGAGCTCGAAGGGATGACGAACCTCCTGCTCGCCGGCCAGGGGGCTGCCGGCGACGGATGGCTCGTGCTTGACTGAGGCCGGGGGTATCATCCGCGGCATGGTCTCACTGTGCCGAGGCGTCGTTGTCGCGAGCGTGCTTCTCATTCTCGGATGCTCGAGCTTCCGCTCGCCCTCCGTCGGCGTGGGCGATATCGCGGTCACCGAGGTGACCGACGAGGCGCTGGCGGTGGCGATAATCATGGACCTCGAGAACCCGAATGCCGCGCCGGTCGAGCTCTACGAGTTCAGGTACGTTCTCGCGGTCAACGGCAAGGAAGTGTACGCCGGCCGCCGCGCGGGCGGCGCCACGCTCAGCGCCGCGTCGGCCCGCCGGATCACCATCCCCGCCGTCGTCCCCTACAACCTCGTGGGCTGGGGTTCGGCTGCGCTGCCGCCCACCGCCCGGTACACGCTGACCGGCCATCTCCGCCACAACGCGCCCAACCGCCTGGCCCAGATTCTCTTCGACACCGGCGTCCGGCGTCCCAAGGTCGCGTTCGCGCATCAGGGCGAGCTGCCCTTGAGATAACGGTTCGCGTCAGGCCCGAGGGGTTAGAACCCCGGTTCCAGGGACGCCGGGGCATCCCGAGCGAAGCGAGGGCTCAAATCCGAGGCAGGATGCCTCGGATTTGACAGGACCAGTCCGCGGCATGGATGCCGCGGTTGGACCGGCACGACGCCGACGGCAGTA